>NZ_JBIWML010000011.1:164328-187856 GCF_044766665.1 Kitasatospora sp. NPDC101801 | reverse complement strand
TTCCTGATCGACGACACCTCGATCAACACCACCAGCTGACCCCCGGTCAGTAACCACACTCCGGACCCCGGCCGCCGCGAGCAGCCGGGGTCCGGCCACGTCCTGCACCGGAGGAGCGCAGGGCCGTCCGTGTGAGCTGTCCGAAACCGCCGCGCAACACGAAACGCGGCCGAAACACGGGCGTCCGCAACCGGTAATCCGTGCCGTCCAGACTCCCTCCCACCAGCGCACACACCCCACCCACGGTGCGCGGTTCGGGAAGGCTCCACATGCTCCTCGCTGACACCTCCGCCGGGCTCGACACCGGCGACACGGCCTGGCTGCTGGCCAGCACCGCGCTAGTCCTGCTGATGACCCCGGGGCTGGCGCTGTTCTACGGCGGCATGGTCCGCACCAAGAGCGCGCTCAACATGATCATGATGAGCTTCGTCTCGATCGCGGTGGTCACCGTGGTCTGGCTGCTCGCCGGGTACACCCTCGCCTTCGGTCCCGACCTCGGCGGACTCGGTCTGATCGGCGGGCTCGACCACCTCGGGATGACCGGCATCACGCCGGCCTCGCTGACCGGCCGGGTGCCCACCCTGCTGTTCGCCACCTTCCAGCTGACCTTCGCGATCATCACCGCCGCGCTGATCAGCGGTGCGGTCGCGGACCGGGCCAGTTTCGGGGCCTGGGTGGCCTTCACGGCGGTCTGGACCCTGCTGGTCTACGTCCCGGTCGCGCACTGGGTGTTCGCCCCGGACGGCTGGATCCAGTCCCGGCTGGGCGCGCTGGACTTCGCCGGCGGTCTGGTGGTCGAGGTCAACTGCGGGGCCAGCGGCCTGGCCCTGGCCCTGGTGCTCGGCCCCCGGCTCGGCTTCCGGAAGGAGGCCATGCGACCGCACAACCTGCCGCTGGTGCTGCTCGGCGCCGGCCTGCTCTGGTTCGGCTGGTTCGGCTTCAACGCGGGCTCCGCGCTGGGCGCCAACGGCACCGCCGCCGCCGTGCTGCTGAACACCCAGGCGGCCGGCTGCACCGGCCTGCTCGGCTGGCTGCTGGTGGAGAAGCGCCGTGACGGCCACGCCACCACGCTCGGCGCCGCCTCCGGCGCGGTGGCAGGACTGGTCGCGATCACCCCGTCCTGCGGCAGCGTCGACCTGCTCGGCGCCCTGGTGATCGGCCTGGTGGCCGGGGTGGTCTGCTGCTACGCGGTCAGCTGGAAGTTCCGGTTCGGCTATGACGACGCGTTGGACGTGGTCGGCGTGCACCTGGTCGCCGGGGTGATCGGCACGGTGCTGATCGGCGTCTTCGCCTCCGCCGTGATGACGGGCGGCGCCACCGGTCTGCTGCACGGCGGATTCACCCAGATCGGCAAGCAGTTGCTCGCGGTGCTGGTGGTGGGCGCCTACGCGTTCTGCGCCTCGTACGGGATCGGCAAGCTGATCGACCGGGTGATGGGTTTCCGCGCCTCGGCCGAGCACGAACAGACCGGCCTGGACCTCGCCGTGCACGCCGAGACCGCGTACGATCACGGCGTCCTGGGCCACGGCAGCGCCGCGTCCCACGCTCCCACTGCTGTGAAGGCCCCCGTCGCATGAAGCTGATCACCGCCGTCGTCAAGCCGTTCAAGCTGGACGAGGTCAAGAACGCGCTGCAGGCGCACGGGGTGCACGGACTGACCGTCACCGAGGCCAGCGGCTACGGCCGGCAGCGCGGCCACACCGAGGTCTACCGGGGCGCGGAGTACACCGTCGACCTGGTGCCCAAGGTCCGGATCGAGGTCGTGGTCGAGGACGAGGAAGCCGAGGTGGTGGTCGGCGCCATCGTCGAGGCGGCCCGGACCGGGAAGATCGGCGACGGCAAGGTCTGGGTGGTGCCGGTGGACAGCATCGTCCGCGTCCGGACCGGGGAGCGTGGCCCGGACGCGGTCTGACGACTCGTCAGGCGGTCAGTGCTCGATCCGGCTGGTCCGGTCGGCCAGGGCCTGGCCGGTGTCGAGGGTGCGCTGCGGCACCTTCAGCTGCCAGCGCGGGTCGGTCACCATCGCTTCCAGCCGGTCGAGGCCGATCGGCGGTACCAGCCGGGTCTTCGTGATCGGGGGGCTGATCGTGCCGGTGCCCGCCGTGATCCGGAGCACCACGCCGTCCGGCCGCCGCACGTGCACGTTGAAGCTGTACAGGCCGCTCGCGCCGGTGGCGGTCACGACACTCTCCAGCTGCCCGCCGTCCGGGAGCACCCGGGTGGTGCAGCTCGCCGGGAGCGCCCCCGGGGGCCTGGGGGTGTCGCCTTCGGTGGGCACGTCGGCGCAGCCGAAGGCGGGCAGCGACCGCGAGTCCGGCTCGATGCTCACGCTGACGGTCGAGGCGCCGTGACCGTCGTCGTACTCCACGTAGAGGTCGGTGACATGGTCGGACATCGGCTTGCCGTCGAACCGGTCGTTCTCGAAGTGGGCGAACCCTGCACCTGCCGGGAGCATTGCGGCCAGCGTCCCGAACATGGCCTCCGAGGTCACCTTGAACAACGGCTCGGTGGGGCCGGGGTTGGGGGACGGGGTGGGGCTCGGGGACGGTGCGGCGGAGGCCGACGCGGTGTCGGCGGCCACCGCCAGGGTGGGGCGCGCGCCGCCGGGCGCGGGCCACTGCACCACCGCCGTGGTGGCCGCCAGCGCCGCGACGGTCAGGGCGGCACCGGCCGTCCGCAGGCGGCGGTGCAGCCGCCTGCGCCGGCCGAGGCGGTGGCTCTCGGCCACCAGGACGGCCACCGGCGGATCGATCTCCCTGACGACCTGGCCGAACAGCTCGTCAAGTCCCGGGTCACATTCCATGGTTCTACTCCTCAACGCTGTGTCGGTGGGTGTGCATCACAGGCGGAACAGGAGTTCGCGGTCCTCGCCGAGCAGCTCGCGGAGCTTGGCCAGTGACCGGGTGGTGAGGGCCTTGACCGCTCCGGCGGACACCCCCATCAGCTCGGCGACCGACTCCACGCTGTGGTCCTCCACGTACCGCAGCACCACCACCGCCCGGTTCCTGGGCGGTAGTCGGTCCAGCGCTGCGAGGAGGGTGAGGCGCAGGTCGGTACCCCCGTGCCCCCCTGCCACCTCACCCTCCGGCAGCTCGGCCGAGACGATCTCGCCGGACCGGCGCAGCCGCCGCTGCGAGAGGTACATGCGCAGCAGTACCTTCCGCGCGTAGGCGTCCAGCCCCGGCTCGTCCCGGCCACGCCTCAGCCGTCCCCAGACCGCGAACATCTTGGCGAGCGTGTTCTGCACCAGGTCCTGCGCCTGGTGCCAGTCACCGCACATCAGGTACGCGATCTGGAACAGCCTTCTGGCCCTGGTACTCGCGAACTCCTCGAACTCCATCTCCGCCCCCGACCGGTCGTCCTGCTCGACGTCACCCCTATCGACGCTCCGACCGCCGCCGAGGTATCACGTCGATCCGGACACCGCGACGGCCGACCTCCGGGCGGGGGTCGGCCGTCGCGGTGGTGAGGGGTCGTCAGGCGCGGGCCAGGTAGCCGTTGTCGATCAGCCAGAGGACGTTCAGCCGGGCCGGTGCACCGGGGACGTGTCGGGCGTCCAACTGGAACTGCCAGCCGTAGCCGGGCTGGCCGAACCACGGGGCGATCGGGCCCGCGTCGACGGTGAACGGCTTGGTGACCTGGTACACGTGGTAGTTGCAGGGGGCGGCGGGGTCGCTGTCCAGGCTCTGCGGGGGGATCGCGCGGGTGGCGTACGGGAGGCCCTCGGGGGCCAGGTAGGAGCCGTACTCGCTGCCGTAGCGGTCGATCCGCTGACCGGCCCCCAGGGTCTGCTGGATCTCCAGCGGGGTGCCGTCGGGGGCGGTGACGTAACCGTCGGCGGGAGGGTAGCGCCAGGAGCTGGCCGTGGCGTCGTAGTACGTGTCGAGGAAGGCCTGCTCGGTCAGGGTGCCGGTGCGCGAGTAGCCCCAGAGCTGGCGGCCGACCGGGCCGGTCCGGGGGAGCTGCTCGGGGCCCAGGCGCTTGTCGCCGTGGAAGTCCTCGGTGGAGCACTCGGCGGAGTACGCCCCGACGGCGGCGGGGGCGGCGGTCGCGGTGTCGACCAGCACGGTGCCGGCGAGCAGGGTGGCGGTCATGCCGATGGCGGCCAGGGCCTGACGGATCCTCATGCGGGGTTGCTCCAGGGGTGATCGGGCGGATACGGAACGTGATCATCGAACCGGTGGCGCCGGTCCCCCGTCAACCGGAACGCGCGGATGTGGCCGAGAGGCCGCCAGGTGACCGATCCGTTGCCTCGGCGAGTCTTGACGGCGGGTCGGAGCGGCCGTAGGTTCAGCGCATTGCAAGTTTCCAGCAAGTTTCAAGGGTCTTGCAGAAACGAAACACCCCACGCTGACGGTGCATCACCGGCGCGTCCCCGGAACGGGATCGGCACCCCACCCCACCCGCCGTCCCGGCTCCGCCCCACCCCTGCCGTGCCCACCCGCGCCCACGCGGGTGATCCCAGGCTGCCCACCCAGCCCCCTGGAGACATCGTGGTCACCACCTCCCCCCGGCGCCGCGCGGTCGGCGCCGCCGCCGCCTCGGCCGCCCTCGCGCTCTCGATCGGCACCGGGCTCTCGCTCGCGCCGACCGCCCAGGCCACCCCGCCGGGCAGCAAGGACGTCACCGCCACGCTCTTCGAGTGGCGCTTCGACTCCGTCGCGAAGGCCTGCACCGACACCCTCGGCCCGAAGGGCTACGGCTTCGTCGAGGTCTCACCGCCCCAGGAGCACATCCAGGGCGCCCAGTGGTGGACCTCCTACCAGCCCGTCAGCTATCAGATCGCCGGACGGCTCGGCGACCGGGCCGCGTTCCGGAACATGACCACCACCTGCCACGCGGCGGGCGTCAAGGTGATCGCCGACTCGGTGGTCAACCACATGTCGGCCGGCTCCGGCACCGGCACCGGTGGCACCGCCTACACCAAGTACAACTACCCGGGCTACTACCAGGACCAGGACTTCCACTCCTGCCGCTCGGCGATCAGCAACTACGCCGACCGCGCCAACGTGCAGAACTGCGAGCTGGTCAACCTCTCCGACCTCAACACCGGCTCCACGTACGTCCAGCAGACCATCGCCAACTACCTGAGCGACCTGCTCTCGCTCGGTGCGGACGGCTTCCGGATCGACGCCGCCAAGCACATGGCCGCCACCGACCTGGCGGGCATCAAGGCGAAGATGAGCAACCCGAACGCCTACTGGGCGAGCGAGGTCATCTACGGGGCGGGCGAGCCGGTCCAGCCCTCGGAGTACACCGGTGTCGGCGACGTGGACGAGTTCCGCTCGGCGACCTGGCTGAAGAGCGCCTTCAACGGCGGGAAGCTGGCCGACCTGGGCAACTGGGGCAGCGGCCTGCTGGGCAGCTCGCAGGCCCGTACCTTCGTCGACAACTGGGACACCGAGCGGAACGGATCGACCCTCAGCTACAAGAACGGCTCCGCGTACACCCTGGCCAACGTCTTCCTGCTGGCCCACCCGTACGGTTCGCCGAACGTCTACTCCGGCTACGCCTTCGACAGCAACGACGCCGGGCCGCCGAACGGCGGCACCGTCAACTCCTGCTACAGCGACGGCTGGAACTGCACGCACGCCTGGCGCCCGGTGGCCAACATGGTCGGCTTCCGGAACGCGGTGAGCGGCACCGGCATCACCAACTGGTGGTCCAACGGCAACAACGCGATCGGCTTCGGCCGGGGCGACAAGGGCTACGTGGCGATCAACCGGGAGAGCGGCGCGGTCACCCAGACCTTCCAGACCGCGCTCCCGGCCGGCGTCTACTGCGACGTCGAGCACGGCGACTTCGCGGCGGGCAGCTGCTCCGGCGTCGCCTACACGGTCGGCTCGGACGGGAAGTTCACCGCCACCGTCGGTGCGGGCGACTCGGTCGCGCTGCACGTCAACGCCAAGGGCGGCAGCGCGGCCACCCCGACCCCGACGCCGACCGGCGGCAACTCGGCCACCGTCTTCTACAGCACCAGCAAGAACTGGGCCGCCTACAACCTGCACTACGCACCGACCGGTGGAACCTGGACCACCGCCCCCGGGGTGGCGATGGCCGCCGCCTGCACCGGCTGGGTGAAGAAGACCGTCGCGCTCGGCAGCGCGAACGGCCTGGCCGCCACCTTCAACAACGGCTCCGGCACCTGGGACAACAACAACAGCGCCAACTACGCCTTGGGCAGCGGGAACGTCACGGTCAAGGACGGGGTGGTCGGCAGCGGTGACCCGTGCGCCACGGCCACCGCGAGCCCGACCGCCGGCGCCGCCACCGGCGCCTCGTTCGCGGTGACCGCCACCACGGCGACCGGGCAGAACGTCTACCTGGTCGGCAGCAACCCGGCGTTGGGCGGCTGGGACACCGGCAAGGCGCCGGCGCTCTCCTCGGCGGGCTACCCCGTCTGGAGGCTCGACGTCGCGCTGGCCGCCGGCACCGCGTTCGAGTACAAGTACGTCCGCAAGGACGCCGCCGGCACGGTGACCTGGGAGAGCGGGGCCAACCGGACCGCCACCGTCCCGGCGAGCGGGCTGGTCACGCTGAACGACACCTGGCGGAGCTGAGCACGGGAGTGCTGATCCGCCGTCAGGACTGGCCGGTCGTTCCGGCCCCCGGTGCACGGGGGAGGGGACGACCGGTCACGGCCGTCGGGGCGAAACCGCCCGTTCGAGTGATGGGTCCCGCGGCGCGGGCCACGGGACCCGGGCGCCACGGGACCATCGGCGGATGGGCAACACCTCCACCATCCTCGATCTCCAGCTCCACGGCGGCCGCTGGGACGGCCACCACAAGCGCGTCAGGTCCGTGGCGCCGCCGCCGTCCCTGCGGATGGCGCTCCGGGCCGAGCTGCCGGTGATCGAGGTGGGGGAGTACTGGCCGACCACCAGCGTGTACCGCCTGACGGTGGAGGGCCCGGTTCCGCACTACCGGCACTGGGGGGACGAGTAGGCCCGATCGCCTTGCCGGCGACCGAAGTTGAACCAGTTCACGTTCACGAAGTCGGCCGACTGACGGGAGGCCGCCGTCGGCCAGGCGTGGAACCAGTACACCGCCCAGCAGTTGACCCTTACCGGGCTGAACCAGACCTTCCGTACTTCCTCGACAAGCCCACCACCGCCGAGGTGACGGCCCGCTCCGGTGCCCTGGCCCGGAGCGCCAGAGCTCGGTGAAGATCCTCCCCGACAGCAACCCGCCGAGCCGCCTCACCATCGGCATCGGCTGGTGAGCCGCCCTGCGCACCGCTGAGTCCGGCGTCCGGTCAGGCCGCGGTCAGTGCGCCGTCAGGCCAGGCGGGCACAGTGGTGTCACGCCGAAGGGGCAACGCACCGCCCCGGAGGCTTGGGAGAGGTGCCCGGAGTGGCTGATCGGGTGCCTGGCCGGTAACGGTCGAGCAGGGCCTCTCGGGGTCCGCGCAGGTTCGAATCCTGCCCTCTCCGCCGACCGGATGCCGCGATCCGGCGCCACGCCGGGTGGCCCCGGCCGGGTCAGCCGCGGCCGATGTACGGCATCGTGGTGGCCAGCACGGTGGCGAACTGGACGTTGGCCTCCAGCGGGAGTTCGGCCATGTGTCGGACGGTGCGGGCGACGTCGGCGACGTCCATGGTGGGCTCGGCGGCGATCCGGCCGTCGGCCTGGCGGACGCCGGTGGACATCGCGGCGGTCATCTCGGTGGCGGCGTTGCCGATGTCGATCTGGCCGCAGGCGATCCGGTACGGACGGCCGTCCAGCGACAGGGACTTGGTCAGGCCGGTGACGGCGTGCTTGGTGGCGGTGTAGGCGATGCTGCCCGGGCGCGGGGTGTGGGCGGAGATCGATCCGTTGTTGATGATCCGGCCGCCCTGGGGGTCCTGACGCTTCATCAGCCGGAAGGCGCCCTGCGCGCAGAGGAAGGCGCCGGTCAGGTTGAGGTCCACCACCGCGCGCCAGCCCTCGACGGTGAGGTCCTCCAGCGGGACCGAGGGTCCGAAGGTCCCCGCGTTGTTGAAGAGCAGGTCGATCCGGCCGAAGTGCTCGGCGGTCGCGGCGAACAGCGCGTCCACGGCGGCCGGGTCGGTCACGTCGGTGGGGACGGCGAGCGCCGCCCCGGGCCCGGCCTCGGCGGCCACCGCGTCCAGCGGCTCGGTCCGGCGTCCGGCCAGCACCAGCCGCCAGCCGTGGGCGGCCAGCTCCAGGGCGACGGCGCGGCCCACGCCGCTGCCTGCTCCGGTGACGACGGCGACCTGCTGCGACATCTGCACTCCTCGGCTGGTACGGGCCCCTCGATGATCGCGCACGGACGGACCGGCCGTCACTTGTCGGAGCGTCCAGGAGCGGAGCGGAGTGCGGCCCTCCGGGTGAGCGGAACCGCCGGAACCGGAGCGGGCAGGGTTATTTGCCGGCCGAAACCAAGTCCGCCGCCTCGCTAGAGTGTCCGAAAGGAGGCAGTCAACGTGGAGAACCGACCCGGGCGGCCGCAGGGCCTGGTCACGGCAGGACAGCGGGCCCAGCTGATGCGGCAGGGCAACGCCTCCGCGGTGCTGCGCGCCGTCCTCGCGCACGGCCCCGTCTCGCGGGCCGAGATCGTCCGGCACACCGGGCTGTCCGCCCCCAGCGTCACCAAGCTGACCGCCGCGCTGATGGAGGTGGAGCTGCTCAACGAGCTCGCCCCGGTGGAGCCCACCCAGGGCCGCCCCCGGGTGCCGCTGCGGGTGGACGGCGACCGGATCGTGGCGCTCGGCCTGCACATCGGGCTGCTCCGGACCACCTTCGGCCTGGTCGGGCTGGACGGCAGCGTGATCGCCGAGCGCGAGCTCCCGCACCACGAGCTGCCCGACCTCTCCCCGGCCCGGATCACCGAGCAGGCCGTCCAGGGTGTCCGGACCTTCCTGGCCGAGCGGCTGGACGGCCGCCGCCTGGTCGGCACCGGCGTCAGCATCGGCGGCTGGGTGGACGGCGACAGGGGCCTGGTGGTCGAGCACGGCCCGCTCGGCTGGCGGGGCGTCAACCTGCCCGCCCTGCTGGCCGACCGGCTGCCCGGGCCGCTGGTGCTGGAGCAGACCGTCCGGGCGATCGCCCGGGCCGAGCTGTGGTTCGGGGCCGGCCGCGAGGTCGACGACTTCGTGCTGGTCATGATCGGCAACGTGCTGGGTGCCGCGCTCGTGGTCGACCGCACCGTGCACCGCGGTCCCGGCGCGGCGGCCGGCGCGATCGAGCACCTGCTCGCCACCGACGACCCCGGGGTGCGCTGCCCGGTCTGCGGTACCGGCTGTCTCAGCGCCGTCGCCTCCGACACCGCGCTGGTGGACAGGGCCCGCAGCCTCGGGGTGATCCCGGACGACCCGGCGGACGGCGCCGCGCTGGCGCTGGAACGGCTGGTCGCGGCGGCCCGCCCGGCCGGCTCGGGCACCGGCGACGAGCGGGCCCAGGAACTGCTGCGGACCCGGGCCCGCCAGGTCGGCCGCGCGGTGGCCGGCCTGGTGGACCTGATCAACCCCAGCCGGGTGGTGCTGGCGGGCGGCATCCTGGTCGCCGACGAGTACCTGGACGAGCTGCGCACCGAGGTCGGCCGCCGCAGCCACCGCGGCCTGGCGGTCGCCGACGACATCGTCCCGGCGGTGTTCGGGGCCCGGACGCTGGTGCGCTCCTCGGCGGTGCCGGTGCTGGAGCGGGTGATCACCGAGCCGTTCACCGCGCTCGGGATGCTGTGAGAGTGGTCACGGGTGCCGCCCGGTGCCGCCGGCAGGGCGTCGGGTCGGCTGCTCCAGAGCCCGGCCGGAGGCGGACGGCCCGGTCGTCCGGCGGGGGTCGACCCCCGCCGCCCGGCGGGATGTCGGTGCTGGGGCCGGAAGATCGCAACCGCCCCTCCCCGCGCCTGCGTCGTAGGATTCCGGACGGCGCACTCACCCCTCCGGGGGCGTGACGCCGACCTCGGCCGGGACCTCTGGTACCCCGCCGCGGCCTCACCTCGGGGCCACCGTCCTGGCCGGTCCGCCCGGACGAGAGACCGGTCGGAGAGAGACCTTGCCGCTCAAGCGCAGCCGTACCGCCCTGTCCGCCGTGAGCGTGCTCGCGCTCGCCCTCGGTCTGGCGGCCTGTGGGAGTGAGCCGAGCACGCCCGGCTCGGGCGGGCAGGCGGCCGGCGACGGTGCGAAGACGCCGTCCGCGGCGCAGAGCAGCACGCCGCCGCCCAAGCCGACCAAGGTGCTGATGCCCACCGGTCCGGCCGCCGACCTGAAGAAGGTGCGGGACACCGCGGCGGGGCCGATCACGGTGACCACGCTGACCGGCGCGAAGTCCGGGGTCACCGGCAAGGTCTGGGTCTGGCTGCCGCCGGAGTACAACGACCCGAAGTTTGCCAAGACCGGCTTCCCGGTGCTGACCCTCTACGCGGGCGGCCAGAGCGCGGGCTACAACACCTGGACCGACAACCAGCTGCCGATCGAGGAGATCGGTGCGCAGCTGTCGAAGGAGGGCAAGGCCCACCCGTTCATCATGGTGATGCCGGTGCAGAACCTGGACTCCAACGAGGCCAAGGCACTGGAGTGCGCCGACATCCCGGGCCAGCCGAAGATCGGCACCTGGATGGCGCAGGACATCCCGGACTTCGTCAAGGCCAACTTCCGCACCGTCAAGGGCCGGGACGGCTGGGGCCTGATGGGCGCCTCCACCGGTGCGTTCTGCAGCGCCAAGCTGGCGCTCCAGCACCCGGACGTGTTCAAGGCCGCGGTGCCGATCGACGGTTACTTCAACCCCGACTCCCCGCTCTGGAAGGGGCACGACGCGGAGCGGCTCGCCAACAGCCCCGACGAGCTGGTCGCCAAGGGCGCCGACGTCCGGCTGCTGGCCACCGCGGGCGGTGCCAACGCGTACGAGATCAAGCTGGTCAAGAAGTGGGTGGCCAAGGCGGCGGCCCCGACCACGGTCGAGTACTACGAGCAGCCCGGCGGCAAGCACCTCACCTCGGACTTCAAGAAGATGATCCCGGTGACCCTGGAGTGGCTGACCAAGAACCTGGCCGGGCCGGAGGGCGACTGACCGTCCGTCGGCGGCGGCAGGCCGCTGACCTGCACGTCAATCAGACATTGATTCGACTCTGATGGTCTGTCACCACCCTGGAGACCCGAGCCGGGGCGCCGCGACTGCGACGCCGCACCGGCCCTGTCTCAGCCAGTCGTGAAGAGAGTGCCATGCCCAGCCACCTGCTGCCCGTCGAATCTCCCCAGGTCCCCGCCCAGCCGGGCGCGGAGCGCAAGGTGCAGCCCGCCGCCGAGGCGATCCCGTTCGCCGGGCTGCGGCTGGTGCACGCCGCGCTCCGCCGCGACCTGGTCCGGCTTCCCAACGCCCTGCGACTGCTCCAGCCCGAGGACACCGCCACCGCCGAGGCGATCCAGCGGCACTGGGACTTCGTCACCGCGATGCTCACCTGCCACCACGAGCAGCAGGACACCCGGCTCTGGCCGCTGCTGCGCCGGTTCGCGCCCGAACTCCGGCTGCTGCTCAACTGGTTGGAGTCCGACCACCACAACCTCGACCACTCCTTCACCCGGGTCACCACGCTGGTCCGGATCGCCACCAGGGATCCGGCCAGCGCCTGGTCGGTGGCGTACGCGGTGGAGGAGCTGGCCGCCCGGCTGGAGACCCATCTGCGGATCGAGGAGCGGCAGTTGCTGCCCCGCCTGGACGGCATCTTCCCGGCCGGCTCGCGGATCGGCACCCTGCCCGAGCTGCTCGACCTGCTCCGCGCGGCGGACGGGCCGAACACCTCGGACGCGCTGGTCTGGCTGCTGGAGGGGGTGGACCCGGTGCAGGTCGACCGGCTGCTGGCGGACTGCGACGACAGCACCGCCCGGCACTGGCCGCACTGGCGGGACACCTACGCCCGGTGCACCGACGAACTCTGGGGCCCGCAGTCCTGACCGGCGACCGGGTTGGTAGCGTCCACGGATGCCTCCGCTCTTCGAACCGCAGCTGCTGACCCGTCTCGGCCAGGCTCGCAAGATCCTGATCGCCGGGGCGGGCGGCGGCTTCGACGTGTACGCCGGACTGCCACTGGCCCTCGCGCTGCGCGCGGCCGGCCGGGAGGTCCACCTGGCCAACCTGTCGTTCAGTCACCTCTACGGCCTGGACAGCGACATCTGGCTGGAGTCCGAGGTGGCGGAGATCCGCCCCGACACCCGCTCAGCCGAACCGTACTTCCCGGAGCGGACGCTGGCCCGCTGGCTCCGCCTGCACGGCATGCCCGACACCGTCTGGGCGTTCGGCTCGGTCGGCGTGCAGCCGCTGCGGGCCGCCTACCGGGCGCTCTGCGCACACCTCGGCATCGACGCGATCGTGCTGGTGGACGGCGGCACCGACATCCTGATGTGCGGCGACGAAGCGGGCCTGGGCACCCCCGAGGAGGACATGGCCAGCCTGGCGGCGGTGGCCGGGATGCCGGAGATACCCGTCCGGCTGGTCAGCTGCCTCGGCTTCGGCGTGGACGCCTACCACGGTGTCAACCACTCGCTGGTGCTGGAGAACCTGGCCGCCCTCGACCGGGCGGGCGGCTACCTCGGCGCCTTCTCGCTGTCCCGGGACAGCCGGGAGGGCACCCTCTACCTGGACGCCGTCGAACACGCGCGAGCGGCCTTCCCCGAACACCCCAGCATCGTGCAGGGCTCGGTGGCGGCCGCCCTGCGCGGCGAGTTCGGCGACGTCCGGTTCACCGAGCGGACCAAGGGCGCCGCGCTCTTCGTCAACCCGCTGATGACGCTCTACTTCTCGGTCACCGTGGAGGCCCTGGCCGCCCGCAACCGCTACCTGGACCGGATCGAGCGCACCCACCTGATGCGTCAGATCAGCACCGTCATCGAGGAGTTCCGCGACACCCTGCCCCAGCAGCGACCGCCCCGGATGTTCCCGCACTAGGGCTTCCGGGCGGCCGCCAGGATCTTGACGGTGGTGTGGAAGAACCGCGAAGTGGCGTGCCCCCGGTAGGACTTGGGGAAGGTGGTGGCCGGGTTGGTGGTCATCCGGCCGCCCCGCAGGTGCAGCACGGTGAAGGCCGCGCCCGGGGTGGCGCCGATGATCTCCCAGTCGCCCTTGGCGGAGCGGATCGGGAGCTCCAGCCCGTCGGGCAGCGGCTCGGAGAGGAAGAGCACGCAGAGCCGGACCTCGGGTGTCACCTCGACGCCCGCGAACGGGTCGGCTTCGACCAGCTCGGAGATCTCCTCGACGGTGCGCAGCAGCACCGGCACGGCGTAGCCGAGGGCCTGCTCCAGGTGCTGCTCGATCCGGGCTGTCAGGGCGGCCCGGTCGGTCTCGGCGGTGCTGAAGAAGACGTTGCCGCTCTGGATGTACGAGCGCACCTCGCCGAGCCCGAGCTCGGCGAACAGCGCGCGCAACCGCTCCATCTTCACCGTCCGCCCGCCGACGTTGACGGCCCGCAGGAACGCGATGTACGTGGTGGTCCCGGTCATGGCGCCAGTGTCGCAGCAGCCACTGTCAGCGGCCGCTGGGACACTGGGGGGATGACGACCTGGCAGGATTTCGAACGAGAGGCCCCGGACTTGGCGCCTGCGGTGCGCGCCCGGTTCGAGGCGAACCGGCACCATGTGCTGGCCACCCTGCGGGCGGGCGGGGCGCCCCGGGTGAGCGGCACCGAGGTGCAGTTCATCGGGGCCGATCTGACCTTCGGCTCGATGTACGGCGCGGTGAAAGCGCTCGACCTGCGCCGGGACGGCCGCTTCGCGCTGCACAGCAACCCGTCCGACCCGACCATGGCCGGCGGCGACGCGAAGGTCTCCGGCCTGGCCCGCGAGCTCACCGACGAGGTCGAGCTGAGCGCGTACGCGGCCGAGCTGCCGGCCCCGCAGCCCGGCCCGTTCCACGCCTTCCGGCTGGAGCCGACCGAGGTGGTGCTGACCGAGGTGGCGGGCGACGAGCTGGTGATCCGCTCCTGGCGTCCCGGCCAGGAGGTGCGGACGGTCCGGCGGAGCTGACCCGGGGTCAGCCCGGCCGGCGTCGGCCCGGGGTCAGCCGGCCAGGACGGCGCGCACCGCCTCCGGCGTCCGGGCGACCACCGCGTGACCGTCGTCGGCCGTGATGATCGGCCGCTGGATCAGGACGGGGTGCTCGGCCATCGCCGCGATCCAGCGGCCCCGGTCGCCGTCGGTCCGGCTCCACTGCTTCATGCCGAGCTCCTTGGAGACCGGCTCCTCCAGCCGGGTGATGTCCCAGGGCTCGAGCCCGAGCCGGACGAGCACCTGCTCCAGCTCGGCGACGCTCGGCGGGTCCTCCAGATAGCGGCGGACGGTGTACTCGGCCTTGGCCGCTTCCAGCTCGCCGAGCGCGCTACGGCACTTCCCGCAGCGCGGGTTGATCCAGATCTCCATCCGGCCAGCCTACTCAGGAAGCCGGGACCGACGAGCCACGACGGTCCGGGCGCCGGCGATCCGGGTCGGGAACTCCGCGGTCCACCGGGGGGTTGAGTGGGGAAGTGCCGACGGGAGGGGCGGGGATGAACGGCGAGGAGATCATCGGCCGGTTGCTCGACGCGGAGGGCCGGGCCGATCCGTACCCCCTCTACGCCCGGGCGCACCGGCTCGGCCCGGTGAGCGAGGCGGGGCCGAACATGGTGCTCGCCGTCGGCCACCGGGAGGTCAACCAGGTGCTCCGCTCCACCGCGTTCCACGTCCCGGACGCGGCGCTGCGGGAGCGCTGGGAGGACGGCTATCTGGAGCACAGCTCCAAGGTGCTGCTCGGCGCCTCGATGCTGGAGACCAACGCGCCCGACCACGGCCGGATGCGCTCACTGATCGCCTCGGTGTTCACCGCCCGCCGGGTGGCCGCGCTGGAGCCCGCCGTGGTGGCGGCGGTCGACGGGCTGCTGGCCGAGCTGGCCGAGGCCGGTGCCGACGGCGCGCCGGTCGACTTCATGGACGCCTTCGCCTACCGGCTGCCGGTCGGGGTGATCTGCGAGCTGCTCGGCGTCCCGGCCGAGGACCGGCACCGGTTCCGGCCGCTGGCGGACGACCTGACGGCCGCGCTCGAGCTGCTCCCGTCCGACCCGGAGCTGGCGGCGGCCGACGCGGCCGCCGACGAACTCGCCGACTACTTCACGGAGTTGGCGGCCAAGCGGCAGGCCGAGCCGACCGACGACCTGGTCAGCGCCCTGGTGCAGGCCGCCGCCGCCGACCACGGTCGGCTGTCCGGGCGGGAGCTGCTGGCCAACCTGGTGCTGCTGCTGGCCGCCGGCTTCGAGACCACCGCCAACCTGCTCGGCAACGGGCTGGCACTGCTCTTCGAGCACCCTGCCGAGCGGGCCGCCCTGCGGTCCGGGGAGGTCACCCCGGCCGGGCTGGTGGACGAGGTGCTGCGGTACGACTCGCCCGTGCAGCTCACCTCCCGGATCTCGCTCAGCGACGAGCTCGCGGTCGGCGGCGTCCCGACCCCGTACGGCACCGGGATCTACCTGCTGCTCGGCGCGGCCAACCGCGACCCCGCCCGCTACCCGGACCCGGAGCGGTTCGACCCGCGCCGCACGGACAGCCAGCCGGTCAGCTTCGGTGGCGGCCCGCACTTCTGTCTCGGGGCCCAACTCGCCCGGCTGGAAGCCACGGTGGCGCTGCCCGCACTGCTCGACCGGTTCCCGGACCTCGCCCCGGCCAGGGCGCCGAGCCGCCGCAGCGGCCTGGTCCTGCGCGGCTTCCACACCCTCCCGGTCGCCCTCCGGGGATGAGCCGCGGCAACCCCGACCCGAAGGGCCGCCGCCGAGCACCCGATCGAGCTCCGGGTCGGCGCTGAACTGCCCACCGGGTCAGCCCGGTTGAAGGCCGGTACGGCCCAGAAGCTGGTGGTCAGGCTGCTCTCCGTCACCGTGATCCGGCTCGGCAGCACCTACGGGAGCCTGCTGGTCGACCTCCGGGCCCCGCTGAGTGCTCCCACCGGGCGCGCAGGACTTTGGTCCGGTGCGCCCGGGGCCTCGGTCGGCGACGATGGACGGGCAGCGGTACGCCCCCGGAGGTCCCCTTGTCCACGCCCGACCCGCAGACCACCGCTCCGGTGGGAGCACTCAGCGGGGCCCGGACCCCTCGCTGGGTCCGGGCCCTGCCGGCCCTGCTGGTGGCCGTCGACCTGACCGCCGAGTACGCCGCCTCGGCCCACATCGCGGCCGGCTTCCCGCTCACCGTGCTCCCGGTCCTGGTCGCGTTCGGCTACGGCCCCGTCGCGGTCGCGCTGAGCACCTTCGGCACGGTGGCCCTGCAGGGCGTGATGGCCGAACGGGTCGGCCACCTCACCGAGCAGCACCACCTGTGGATCTACCTCGCCACCGCGGTGGCCGGCGTCCTGGGCGCCGTGCTGTCCTGGCAGCGGATCAGACAGGAGCACGACCTGGTCCAGGTCCGCTCGGTCGCCGAGGCCCTGCAACGCACCGTGCTGCACCCCGTCCCACCGCGCAGCGGCGGCCTGCGCACCGCCGGTCTCTACCGGGCGGCCCAGGCCGAGGTCCCGATCGGCGGCGACCTCTACTCGATCTGCGAGACCAGGTACGGCACCCGGGTGCTGCTCGGCGACGTCCGGGGCAAGGGTCTGGACGCCGTCCGCACCGTCGCCGACCTGCTCGGCGCGTTCCGGGCGATGGCCGACGAGACCGGGAGCCTGAACGACCTGGCCGACCTGCTGGACCGTCAGCTGCAACGGGTCGCTGGCGACCGGGACGACCAGGAGCTCTTCGCCACCGCCACGCTGCTCCAGCACGACCCCGCGACCGGCCGCTGCCTGCTGGTCAACCGGGGCCACCACGCCCCGCTGGTGACCGGACCGGCCGGGGTCCGGGAGGTGGACGCCCCCGAGCAGCTCCCGCTCGGCCTGGGCGGCCTCACCGCCGCGGCCCCCGCCGCCCCGGCGGCCTTCACCCTGGAGCCCGGCCACACCCTGCTGCTGTTCACCGACGGCCTCACCGAGGCCCGCGACCGGGCCGGGGAGTTCTACCCCGTCGCCGAGCGTCTCGCCGTCCTCGCCGGCACCGACCCGGAGCACCTGGTGGCCGCCCTCGACGCGGATGTCCGCGCCCGCTGCGGCCTGCTCACCGACGACCTCGCGATCCTGGCCCTGACCCCGCTCGGTCCCGGCCCGGACGGTCCGTCAGACTGATCCGGTGCAGTCCGACGACCCCGCCCTGATCCCGCCGATCCCTCCGGACCGGCCGTCCCTGCTGCGCTGCCGCCGCTGCGGCCGACCGCTGCACGACCCGGAGTCCCGGATCCTCCGCCTCGGCCCGGGCTGCCGGGGCCCCGAGGACGTCACCCAGGTCGTCCCGGGCGAGCAGGACCCGCTGTTCTGAGGGTCACTCCCGGCTGTAGGCGGCGGCGACCAGGCCGACCACTCCGACGGTGAGCACGGTGGCGATGAGGAACTTCCAGGTCTTCGTCATGCCATGCCCAACGCCCACCCCCACCAGGGGAAACGTCCTGTCACCCGGGCGGCGGCGCGGTTCGGGCCCGGTGCCGGGGGAGCGACCCTCAGGGAGCGGTCGTACCGTGGACGGGGGCCCACCTGGAGGAGGCCGTGATGCCCGGTTCGATGGCGATCAGCCACACGGACGCGCTGGTGATGCTCAGCCACACCGACGCGCAACGGCTGGCGACCGTACTGCGGGAGATGTCCGCCCTGCTGGCGCAGCCGGGCGGGAACCGGCTGTCGGACGCGCAGGTCGAGGCGCTGTGCGAGGGACGGCTCGGCCGCGACGAGCTGGCCGAGTGGTCGCGGAGGCTCTCCGGCTACCTGACCGATCACCTCTGACCACCTGCCCGCTGCGGGTGCGGGCCCGGGTGCGGCATCGGATGATGGGCGGTGACCGCAGGCGGAGCGCGAGGAATGAGGGCGCAGGGTGCTGGACGACGCCTCCTCGCGCCGGACCCAGGACCTGCTGCGGCAGCTGCTGGACGGTACCGAGGCCGGGGTGGTGGTCTTCGACCCCGAGCTCTGCTTCCAGTACGTCAACCCCACCCTGGCGCGGATGAACGGTCTGGCCGCTGCCGACCACATCGGCCGCCCGGTCCGGGAGGTGCTGCCCGGTCTCGACGCGCGCGAGGACATCCTGCGCCAGATCCTGGCCGACGGCATCCCCCGGGAGATCACCTCCAGCGGCCACACCCTGGCCGGCTCGGACCGGCCGCGGCGGTTCTGGCACGCCGCCTACCACCGGATCGAGGAGGACGGCCGGGTGGTCGGCCTGGTGGGCATCCTGGTGGAGGTCACGGAGGCGCACGAGCAGCAGCGCAACCTGGAGCGCGCCCGGGCCCGGCTGGCCGTGCTGGACCAGGCGGCCACCGTGATCGGCACCACCCTCGACATGGACACCACCTGCCAGGAGCTGGCGGCCTTCCTGGTCCCGGAGCTCGCGGACGCCGCGACCGTGGAGGTCTTCCCGCACGAGGCCGACCCAGGGGCCCGTCCGGTGCCGGCCGGCACCCTGCGGCTGCGGCGGGCCGGCCTGGCCGCCGTCCCCGGGCTGCTGGCGCGGGTGCGCAGCTTCGGCGAGCCCGGTACCTACGTCGACTACCAGCCGGGGTCCTCGATCCAACGCTGCCTGGAGTCCGGCCGTCCGATGGTCGACAACGTCTTCACCGACGCCGAGCTCAGCCGGTCGGCCCCCAACCCGGACCGGGTGGCCGCCTACCGGGCGAGCGGTCTGCACTCGGCGCTGGTGGTGCCGCTGTCCTGCCGGGACAAGCCGGTCGGCACCGTCACCCTGCTGCGGGCCGACGACTCGCCGGCCTTCGACGCCGACGACGTGGCCACCGCCCAGGACCTGGCCCGCCGGGCCGCGATCGCCCTGGACAACGCGCGGCGCTACACCGCCGAGCACCACATCGCCCTGGAGCTGCAACAGGCGCTGCTGGCCGCGCCGGGCCGCCCGCACCCGGGCCTGGACATCGCCACCCGCTACCTGCCCTCGGGGGCCAGCGCGCTGGTCGGCGGGGACTGGTTCGACGCGATCGCGCTGCCGCAGGGCCGGACCCTGCTGGTGATCGGCGACGTGATGGGCCACGGCGTGCAGGCCGCCGTCGACATGAGCCACTACAACTCGATGCTCAAGGTGATCGCCCGTCAGCAGCCCGCCCCGCACCTGATCCTGGACACCCTCGACGCGCTGATGACCGAGGCCGCCGCCGAACGTCCGGCGACCTGCCTGCTGGTCCTCGCCGACCCGGTCCGCGGCGAGTGCACGTACGCCAGCGCCGGGCACCTGCCGCCGTTCCTGATCGAGGCCGACGGCAGCAACCGGCTGCTCCACCTGCCGACCGGCCCGCCCCTGGGCGTCGGCCGGGGCGGGCACACCTCCGTCACGGTGCCGTGCGGCCCCGGCCGCACCCTGCTGCTCTACACCGACGGCCTGATCGAGCGCCGGGGCGAGGACATCGACGTCTCACTGGACCGCCTGAACACCCTCCGCCCGCTGCCCGGCGCCGCGCTGACCGAGATCCTCGACCACGTCCTGCACACCCTCACCCCGCCCGGCACAGTCACCGAGGACGACATCGCCATCCTGGCCGCCCGCTTCCGGGCGTCCGACTGAACTACCGTTGCCCGACCGGGGAGTGGCCGAGCCCGCAGAGCAACCGCCCGACCACCAGGACGGCCAGTGCCACGGTGGCCAGATGGGTCACCATCAGCCAGAACAGCGCCCGCCGCCAACGCCGCGCGGTGCCCACCCCGCTCTCCGGCCCCGCCCGGTCGGCACCGATGGCGGCACCGGACAGGACCGGCAGGACCAGCACCGACACGACGTCGGTGACGAACACCAGACACCACAGGTCGAGAGCCAACGGCACCGCGCCGTACGCGGCGGCCACCCCCCAGTGCACACGATCAGTCGCTGCGTACCCCCGCACGTCGCTCCCCCCGAGTCCCGTCGGCATCCGGCCGCAGCCAGTCTGACGGCCCCTCAGAAGCCCTGTCGTGGCCACGCCCCCAACCGAGACCGGAGCGGTACGCCCCGGTGATGCGGGACTCCGGCTCGCGCCCCACCCACCCGACGCGCCGCTGCCGCGGCCCGACGCATCGTCGGACCGCGGCAGCGGGAGCTGAGCCGAACTGCGTTTCCGCAGTTCAGGGGGCTCTTTAGAGATCGTAGTAGAGCTCGAACTCGTGCGGGTGCGGCCGCAGTGCGATCGGGGCGATCTCGTTGTTGCGCTTGAAGTCGATCCAGGTCTCGATCAGGTCCGGGGTGAACACGCCGCCCGCGAGGAGGTATTCGTGGTCGGCCTCCAGGGCCTCCAGGACGGCGCCGAGGGAGGCCGGGACCTGGGGGACGGAGGCGTGCTCGTCGGGGGCCAGCTCGTAGAGGTCCTTGTCGACCGGCTCCAGTGGCTCGATCTTGTTCTTGATGCCGTCCAGGCCGGCCATCAGCATCGCGGCGAAGGCGAGGTAGGGGTTGGAGGACGGGTCGGGGGCGCGGAACTCGATGCGCTTGGCCTTCGCGTTGGAGCCGGTGATCGGGATCCGGATCGCGGCCGAGCGGTTTCGCTGCGAGTAGACCAGGTTGACCGGGGCCTCGAAGCCGGGGACCAGGCGGTGGTACGAGTTCACCGAGGGGTTGGTGAAGGCGAGCAGCGAGGGGGCGTGCTTGAGCAGGCCGCCGATGTAGTAGCGGGCCATGTCGGAGAGGCCCGCGTAGCCCTGCTCGTCGTAGAACAGCGGGGAGCCCTCGGTCCACAGCGACTGGTGGACGTGCATGCCCGAGCCGTTGTCGCCGAAGATCGGCTTCGGCATGAAGGTGGCGGTCTTGCCGTTCCGCCAGGCGACGTTCTTGATGATGTACTTGAACAGCATCAGGTCGTCGGCGGCGTGCAGCAGGGTGTTGAACTTGTAGTTGATCTCGGCCTGCCCGGCGGTGCCCACCTCGTGGTGCTGGCGCTCCACCTCCAAGCCGGCGGCGGCGAGTTCGAGGGACATCTCGGCGCGCAGGTCGGCGAAGTGGTCGACCGGCGGGATCGGGAAGTAGCCGCCCTTGTACTTGACCTTGTAACCACGGGCGTCGCCCTCGGCGGAGCCGGAGTTCCAGGCGCCGGCCTCGGAGTCGATGTGGTAGTACGAGGCGTTCGCGCTGGTCTCGAAGCGGACCGAGTCGAAGACGTAGAACTCGGCCTCGGGCCCGAAGTACGCGGTGTCGGCGATGCCGGAGGAGGCGAGGTAGGCCTCGGCCTTCTTGGCGACGTTGCGCGGGTCCCGACTGTAGGCCTCGCCGGTGATCGGGTCCTGGATGAAGAAGTTGATGTTGAGGTGCTTCTCCTTCCGGAACGGGTCGAGCCGGGCGGTGGTCAGGTCGGGGACGAGTGCCATGTCGGACTCGTGGATCGCCTGGAAACCGCGGATCGACGAACCGTCGAACATCAGCGTCTCGGACGGGTCGAAGGTCGCCGCAGGCACTGAGAAGTGCTGCATGACGCCCGGCAGGTCGCAGAACCTCACGTCGACGAACTTGATGTCGTTGTCCGCGATGTACTGCTTGACCTCGGCGGCGTTGTTGAACATCCATCCTCCTCAGCGGGCCGTGTGGTGGCTCACCCTAGGAATCTGCCGTTTCCGGTTGGTGACTCCACCGTTTCCTGCATGTTAACCGCGCTGCTCCGGCGGGCGGCAAACGCCCACGGTTCCGGGCAAAACGCCACCCCTGGTGAGGGGATGTCCGACCAGTGGTCTGGACCATTCGGGAAGGGCGGACGGAGCGGAATCACCCGTACGGGGGGAGGGGCCCGAAGATCGTCCGCACTGCCCGGATAGTGTGGATTCGTGGACACCAGAGATGCGTTGGGATCGTGGATCGACGGCCCGAAGACCGCCGCCGAGCGGATGGGTGCCGAGTTCGGCTACCGCGGTGAGCGCCTCGGTCTGCCGAAGGAGGGCCCCGGCGCGCTGGCCGGGCCGGGCCGGCGGATCGGCGCGCTGTGCGTCGACGGCTGGCTGTGCAGCCTGGTCGCGTACGGGTTGGTGAGCCAGGGTGGGGCGGCGAGCGCCAACATGTGGTCCACGCCGCTGTTCTACGTGATGACGGTGGTGCTGCTGGCGACCACCGGCACCACGGTCGGCAAGCGGCTGTTCGGCCTGCGGGTGGTCCGGCTGGACGGCGCCCGGGCGTCCATCCCGCAGGTGCTGCTGCGCACCCTGCTGCTCTGCCTGGTGGTCCCGGCCGTGGTCTGGGACCGGGACACCCGTGGTCTGCACGACAAGGCCGTCGGCACCGTCGAGGTCCGGATCTGACACTCTCCGGATCCGGTGCCCGGTCCGGGACGGAACGTCGGTACAAGTCGAACGGCCCCGCCGCGAGAGTCTCGCGGCGGGGCCGTGGTGTGTCGGTGGGGGAGCGGTCAGCGGGCCTGGCCGCCCTTGGGCATCCGGGCACCCTTGGGCATCGGGCCCTTGGGGATCGGCGCCTTGGAGAGCAGGTCGCCCAGGGCGCGCAGCCGGTCGTTGGTCTCGGTCACCTGACCGGGGGTGATCGCGCGCGGCAGACGCATCAGGTGCACCTGAAGCTTCTTCAGCGGCACCTCGCCCTCGCCGTTGCCCACCACGATGTCGTGCACCGGGACGTCGCCGACCACCCGGGCCATCTTCTTCTTCTCCGCCGCCAGCAGGCCGCGGACCCGATTCGGGTTGCCCTCGCCGATCAGCGCGATGCCGGGACGGCCGATCGCCCGGTAGACCGCGTCCTGGTTGCGGGTGACCGCGACCGGGGTCGGGTTGGCGCTCCAGCCCCGGCGGATGTTGTTCAGCACGGCCGCGACTGCGCCCGGCTGACCCTCCATTTGACCGAAGGCCGCCTTCTCGGCACGCCGGCCGAAGACGATCGCCATGGCCAGGAAGCCCACGATGAACCCGAGAATGCCCAGGTAGATGGGGTGGTCGATCGCAAAGCCGATGGCGAGGAAGACGCCGAAGGTGATGAGGCCGACGCCCGCGATGATCAGGCCGATTTTGGTGTCGACCTGCTTGGTCATTTTGTACGCCTGGCGGATCTGCTTGAGCCGCCCAGGTGTTTCCGATGTTTGCCTCGCCATAACGCTCATGGTACGTGGCGGGGGTACGGGATATCCAAGGGCGCCCCCAAACTGCAACCCGGACGCGCCCCGGGGCCCGCCGTCCGGCGGCAGCCGGGTACGGAATCGAACGTTCCGTACCCGGCCGGGGCGGGCGCGCGGTCAGGCTCGGCGGAGCGCGCCCGGCTGCTCGGCGGGAAGAGCGCGGCGGCCTCGGAGCGGTCGGTGGCGTGCCGACGGTTCTCGCAGACGGCCGACCAGGCGTTCCGGCGGGCCCGATGCTGGCCGCCCGCCAACAGCATCCGCTCGGTGCGCCGCAGGGCGTGAACCAGGATTCCGGTCTTCTTCGGCATGCTCTCAGCGTCCCCCACGGGTGTTACCGGACGGTGACCTGCCGGTCAAAGCCGGATGAAAAGACCGGGGCCGGGGGGGGCGGGGCGCCCCCCCCCCCGGGGCCCCCGCGCGGGGCAGACCCCCCCCCCCCCGCGGGGGGCCCCCCCCCGGGGGGACAACCCCCCCGCCCGGGACCCC
>NZ_JBIWML010000011.1:154741-164318 GCF_044766665.1 Kitasatospora sp. NPDC101801 | reverse complement strand
GTTACACCTGTGTTGGTTTTTTTACGGGCCCGGCCCGCCGCGCCCCCGGGGGGTTAACCGGTGGGGTGACGGGCGGCACAACGCGTTTTAAACCCCGGGGGGGGGGGGGCCCCGGCCCCCCCCGGCCCCGGGGACAACGTCTCGGATCAGACGCCCGCACGCTCGCGGTGCTCCAGCGCCTGGCGGTACAGCCGCCCGGCCCGGTACGAGGAGCGGACCAGCGGGCCCGACATGACGCCGGCGAAGCCCAGCTCCTCGGCCTCCTGCTGGAGCTCGACGAACTCGTGCGGCTTCACCCAGCGCTCGACCGGGTGGTGCCGGACCGACGGCCGCAGGTACTGGGTGATGGTGATCAGCTCGCAGCCGGCACCGACCAGGTCGGCCAGCGCCTGGCTGACCTCCTCGCGGGTCTCGCCCATGCCCAGGATCAGGTTGGACTTGGTCACCAGACCGGCCGCGCGGGCCTGGGTGATGACGTCGAGCGAGCGCTCGTAGCGGAACGCCGGGCGGATCCGCTTGAAGATCCGCGGCACCGTCTCGACGTTGTGCGCCAGCACCTCGGGGCGGGACGAGAAGACCTCGGCCAGCTGCTCGGGCACCGCGTTGAAGTCCGGGATCAGCAGCTCGACGCCCGTCCGGCCGGTGGCCCGGTCGGCGGTCAGCGCGTGCACCTGGCGGACCGTCTCGGCGTACAGCCAGGCCCCGCCGTCCGGCAGGTCGTCACGGGCGACACCGGTGATGGTGGCGTAGTTCAGGTCCATCGTGACGATCGACTCGGCCACCCGGCGCGGCTCGTCCCGGTCGAAGTCGGCGGGCTTGCCGGTGTCGATCTGGCAGAAGTCGCAGCGGCGGGTGCACTGGTCACCGCCGATCAGGAAGGTCGCCTCGCGGTCTTCCCAGCACTCGAAGATGTTGGGGCAGCCGGCCTCCTGACAGACCGTGTGCAGCCCCTCCTTCTTCACCAGCGCCTGGAGGGCGTTGTACTCGGGGCCCATCTTGGCCCGGGTCTTGATCCACTCGGGCTTCCGCTCGATGGGGGTCTCGCTGTTGCGGACCTCCAGGCGGAGGAGCTTCCTGCCGTCGGGCGCGACAGCGGACACGTGCGACTCCTAGAACTAGACGGGGTACCCCCAGGGTACGCCTGTGCTTATAGGGCTTGTACCGGGCCTGCACCCTGCATTCGCAGGGGGCACAGCGCCCCGGCGGCGCACCGCATTCCCGCTCAGCGGGCGAGTGCGGGCTCCGGCAGTTCGGCCAGCACCTCGCGCAGGTGGCGCTCGACCACCGGCAGGGCCGCGCCGACCCCGAAATCCCGGCCCAGCTCGGAGCTGACCGAGCCGACCCCGGCGTCCCGGATGCCGCAGGGCACGATCCGGTCGAACCAGGTCATGTCGGGGTCGCAGTTCAGCGCGAACCCGTGCATCGTCACCCCGCGCGCGACCCGCACACCGATCGCGGCGAGCTTGCGGTCGTCGCCGCGCTGGCCGGCGTTGGAGGCCGCGTACTCGGGCCCGGCCAGCCGGGGGTCGATCCCCAGCGGCAGCCCCATCCGCAGCGTCAGCTTGCCGATCTCGACCACCTGGGACGGGTCCACCACGGCGCCCGGGATGTCGGCACCGAGCACCCAGACCCCGCTGCGGCCCTCGATCCGGGTGGTGCCCACCCCGAACTCACCGCAGGCCCGGATCAGCGCCTCCTCCAACCGACGGACGTAGGCGACCACGTCGATCGGGTCCGGCAGCTTCACGATCGGGTACCCGACCAGCTGGCCGGGGCCGTGCCAGGTGATCTCGCCGCCCCGGTTCACCTGCACCACGGGGGTTCCGTCGAGCGGGAAGTCCTCGGGGTTGGTCCGCTTCCCCGCCGTGTACACCGGCGGGTGCTCCAGCAGCAGCACGGTGTCCGGGATCTCGTCCGCGACCCGCAGCGCGTGCAGCCGCTGCTGCTCCGCCCAGGCCTCCTCGTACGGCACGGACCGCTCGCCTATGCCCATCCGCACGAAACGCACCTGCTCGCTCACCGCTGCTCCTTGCCATGGCGTTCGAGACCAACCCGGCAACTGTACGCCCGCCTCCGGACGGAGCTGTCCGGGGGAACGCGAAGACCCCGGTCGCCGCGCGGCGACCGGGGTCTTCGTGCTCGATCAGGCCGACGGGCGGACGCCGACCTCGTACCGACGGAGCCGGCCGTCCACCCAGACGGCGACGTCCACCCGGTCGAAGGCCACCGCCGCCTCGGCGAGCAGGCGGTCCACGAAGGCCCGCACCGCCTCCGCGGGGAGCGACCAGCCGGTCGCCCGGGCCACCGTCAGGTGCCCGGCCTCGGCCGTGCGCAGGGCCACCGTCTCGGTGACCGTGTCGCCCGCCGCTGCGGCCGTCACCAGGTGACGGTTCGACGGTTCCGGCCGGAAGCCCGGCCGGGGGTGACCGGCCGGGGCGCCCCGCTCGGCGAGCTCGGCGGCTGAGCACCCGTCACCCGACGGTGGCTCGGCACCGGCGAGCTGGACGACGACCTCGGCCGCCGTCAGCTCCGGCAGCACGCCCCGGTAGCCGTGCGCGCCCTCCACCTCCAGGGACGTCTCCAGGCCGGGCCAGGTGCCGTGCACGGCGTCCTCCGCCCACCGGCCGTAGCCCTGGAGGGCGGCCAGGGAGTCGTCCCCGGCGGTCCGGTCGATGGCGATGTGGAGGTAGCAGTCGTACGGGCGGACCGCGGGCCACTCGGCGGAGACCTCGCCGACGGCCGGACCGAGCCGGTCGCCGGGGTCGGTGCTCAGCCGGATGCTGAAGCCGGAACCGTCCGGCCCGGTGGTCCGCTGCCAGGTCACCCCGGCCGGGTCGGCCGGAAGCCCGAGGGCCCGGCCGAGTTCCGCCGTGGTGAGGGCGGGCCCGCTGACCCGCCGTACCAGGAGCGCTGCGTCAGTCGACACCGGCTAGCACCCCCAGCCCTTGCACTTGGGTTCGCTGCCGACCTTACCGGAGATGGCCCAACCGCCCGCGTCGCCCGAGCCCCACACCGTGTACGTGTTGAAGTCGGCGCTGCTGTTGTGGAGATAGCTCTTCAGGCTGGACATGGCCGTTGCCGCCTCGTAGTTGTCCGGAAGCCTGACGTAGGCCCGTTCGGCGCCCTTGCCCGTCATCTTCTTCAGGTTCTCCTGGACGGTGCCCTTGCCCATCGAGGTCGGGGCCTTGAACTCCGAGAGGACGCCGTCCACCCAGGCGTCGGGAGTCTTCCCGTCCTGCCCGCCGCCCTCGTCGATCGCGACCACCTTCGAGCCGGCCCGGGCCAGGTCGAAGGCGATCTGGTACTCGCCGTTGCTGAACGCGTACGTGGTCAGGTTGCTGCCCTTCTTGGTCAGCGTCTTGAAGCGCTTCGGGTCGAACGGGACCGCGGACTCGTCGATCCGGCCGGCGATCTTCTCGACGAAGTTCTCCAGCATGATGTCCTCGGCCAGGCCGAACGCGCCGCAGCCGTCCCGGGCGCCCTTGGTGCAGTACTTCTTGTCGATTCGTCGGATGTCGGCGAGGTACTTACCGATGATCGGATTGTCCGGCTGCATCAGCCAGGCGACCCGGGCCTCGTGCCACTTCTTGCGGTTCTCCGCGCTACCGGTCGTGACGGTGGTCGGCGTGGTGGGCGCCGGCGGATGGCACTTGGTGGTGCACTCCGGGCCCTCGGTGGGCTCGTGCCAGGTGCCGCCCATGCCGACCCAGCCGTGCAGGGCCATGTCCCGGCTGGAGCAGTCGTCCGCACACATCTTGCGGCCGTCGGGGTCGCTGGTGCCGATCGGGTTGGCACCGGAGTAGCCGTAGCCGTTCAGCTCCTTGGGGCTGTCCGACACGAACAGCGGGTCGACGCTGACGAAGCGTCCGTTCGCGGCGTCGTAGTCGCGGGCCCCGAGGTGGGTGAGTCCGGTGGACTCGTCGACCCCGCCGAGGAAGCCGTGGCTGCCCGCCCAGGTGACCGGCTTGGTGCCGCGTACCTCGCCGAACGGGCTGGTCCGCCGCTGGGCGACCGTGCCGGTGGCCGCGTCCAGGTTGAGCTCGGCGGTGCCGTGGTGGTCGACGATCTGGAAGGTGACCTTGCCGTCGTCGGTCCGGACGGCGGCTGCCGAGCCGAGCGAGTAGTAGCGGGTCGCGGTCGGCTTGGCGGCTCCCTTGGTGAGGGTCAGCTCGGTGCCGCCGAGGTAGAGCGTCCACTTCTCGGCGGCGGGGTCGGCACTGTCCAGGACGTGCGAGGTCAGCCGGCTCCCGGCCGGGTCGTAGAGGTAGTCGGTCGACCTGGTGGTGGTCGTGCCGCCGGTCGTCAGGGTGTCGACGACCTTGCCGAGGTGCTCCTCGCCGTCCCAGGTCAGCACCTGGTCACTGGTGGTGGTCGCGGCGAGCTGCCGGTGGCGGGTGACGGTGTTGCCGCCGGGGTCGTAGCCGAACGACTCGGCGAGCACACCGGTGCCGCTGGTGCCGGTGAGGGTGTGCGGCTGGGGGGCGGTCGCCCCCGGGTAGCCGTACTTGGCGGTGACGTCCTTGCTGGTGTCCCCGGTCCGGTCGTGCTCGGTCCGGGTGTTCCGGGTGCTGTCGCTGTTGTAGGTGTAGCCGGTCCAGTACGGGGCCGGTCCGCCGAGGGACCTGGCGTCCGGGGTGGCCGGGCAGCTGCCGGTGCCGGGCGTGAACGCCTCGGTCAGCCGCACCAGGTAGTCGTACCTGAAGCACTGCCGGTCGGTGACCCCCCGTGAGGTGTCGGTGATCGAGGTGATGTTGCCGGCCGGGTCGTAGGAGTACGCGGCCGCGCGGAGCGCGGTGGCGACGCCGTACAGGTCGGTGCGCGAGGAGGCGAGGCGCTGGGTGCCCCACTCGTACGTGTTGGTGAGGTAGAGCTGCTTGTTCGGCGTGCCGTCGGACAGCGTGGCCTGGAGCGGCTTGCTGGTCGGGCTGTAGGTCTGCGCGGAGAGGTAACCGCTGAGCCCCTGGGCCGAGTTCATCCGGTGCAGGGCGTCGTAGCCGAAGGCCACCGACTCACCGGCGAGGTTGCCCGCCGCCGGGTAGCTGGTGCTCTGCGGCTGGCCGTCCAGCCGGTAGACCGTCCCGCTGGCGTAACTGCCGGCCAGCGCCTCCTGGCCGGGGACGGACGGCACGGTCAGGGTGGTGCGGGTGGCCCGGCCGAGCGGGTCGTACAGCGACCAGGTGGTCTTGTACTGGTAGGCGGTCGAGCCGATCGTGACGTGCCGGGTCGCCGAGGAGATCAGGCCCTTGTTGCCGGCCGGGTCCCAGACCTGGGAGGTCAGCAGGGGGCCGGTGGGCGAACCGGAGTGCAGCTCGGTCTGCCGTCCCAGGTTGTCGTAGACGTAGGCCAGCGTCTTGTTGTTGCCGTCCTTGCTGGTGACCAGTAGGCCGCGGTCGTCGTAGGTCTTGACCGCCGTCCCGGCGTCGGGGTCGACCGTCTTGACCTGCCGCCCCTGCTGGTCGTAGGCCCAGGACCACTGGGTACCGGCCTGGTCGGTCAGGTTGACCAGGTGCCCGGCCGGGTCGTAGCGGTAGCCGATCCGGTCGTAATCACCGGTCGGTGTGGCCGACTTGTAGTGGCGCAGCTCGGTGGTCCGGCCGGCCGCGTCGGTGATCGTGGTGCTCGGGGTGCCACCCGACGGCGGGGTGACGGTCACCCGGTCGCCGCCGTACTCGGTGAGGGTGGTCGAGAGCGGGGTGCCCACGCCGTTGCCGGCCAGCACGCTGCTCCGCACCACCCGGCCCAGGCCGTCGTACGTGTTGGCGGTCTGGGTCTCGACACCGGTGGCGTCCTCGACCTTGAAGAGCGTCGCCCCGGGCGCCCCGGTGGCGTAGTAGGGCGCGTAGGCGAGCGCGGCCTGGCCGCGCTCGTCGTAGAAGGTGTCGGTCAGCACCCGGCCGCCGGCCTCACCGGGCGCCTGGGTCTGCCTGGCCCGGCCGAGGCCGTCGTACAGGACGTAGGAAGTGTCCTGGGAGCCGTCTGCGTTGAGCGAGCGGGTGGCGACCGTGTTCGGCTTGCCGTCGAGGTCGGTGTACGCGAACTCGACGTTCGGCGTCTGGGCGTTCACCTTCGAGCGGTTCGGCTGCCAGACCTTCAGGCTGCGGCCGAGCGCGTCGGCCAGCAGGTCGGTACGCCGGTTGTTGACGTCGACGGTGGCCACCGGCAGCCCGCGGGCCAGGTCGTACTCGGTGACGGAGACCATCGCAGTGGCCGGGCTGCCCGCGACCACCGGCGGTCCGGTGACGGTGACCTTGGTCGGGCGGCCGGTGGCGGGGCTGTATCCGGTGCCGGTGGTCTGCGCCAGCGGGCTGGCGGTGGTGACCGGGGCGGTGGCGCCGGTGGTGTCGAAGACGCTGGTCGAGGCGAGCTTGGTGGTGCTGTCGGCCCGGCCGTAGACGTCGTAGTGGGTGGCACCGTCGAGGTAGGTCGCGGTGGTACCGGTGCGGGACTTCAGCGTCTCGACCAGGGTGGCGGTGCCCTTGGTCGGGGCGACGCCGTAGGCCTGGTCGTCGAAGCGCTGCCGGACGTCCGAGAGGACGGCGGAGCTGCCGTCCGCCCGGGTGTCCAGGTTCACCGCGGCGGTGCAGTCGGCCGCCACCGTCTCGGTCTGCGCGGCGGCGGTGAAGATCCAGGCCGAGGTGTTGGCGAGGTAGGTGGTCCGGGTGCAGGTGTCGTCGGTGCCGACCGCGACGTCACCCAGGTCCTCGGACCTGATGATCCGTCCGTAGTCGTCGTACCCCGAACTGGTGCGGGTCTCGCGCCAGTTGACACCCGCCCCGTTGTCCAGCGAGGTGAAGGAGCGCCGGACGGCGGTGCCGGTGATGTTGGCCGTGGTGGTGCCCCAGTCGCGGACCCGCTTGGCGGTCTCCTTCTTCCACGGAGTGCTGACGGTCTTGCCCACGATCTTGCCGCCGGGCTTGTCGTACTGTTCGCTGCGGTACTCGAAGGCGGCCCAGGCCTGATCGTCGGTCAGCACGGTGCCATGACCGTCGTCGACGGTGACGGTGCGCTTCTTCGTCTTGTCGGTGGGGTCGGAGCGGTCGTCGTGCATGCCGCGCAGGAAGTAGTGCTCGGCCTGGGTGGACATCCCGGAGGTGCCGCCGGTCTCGACCCGGGTGCGGGCGTAACCGCGCCACTGGGACCAGGTCTTGAGCTTCTCCTTGGTGATGCCGTCCTCGTCGTCGAAGTGCCAGGCGGCGTCACCGAGGTAGCTGTAGCGGGTGACCAGGTCGGGTGCGCCGCCGGTGCGGTCGGTGGCGATGACCGACTCGACCACGTACTTGTTGAACCACTCGGTGGTCACCGGGGTCTCGTTGGCCGGCTGGTACTGCTGCGGGAAGCAGCGGGTGGTGTTGGTCTGCGGGGTGGGCAGGTTGTTCCAGTCGCAGGCCGGCGCCGAGTAGTTGACGTCGATCTGACCACCGCGCTCGTCGGTGATGGTGCCCAGCCGCTGCTTGATGAACGGCGCCCGTCCGTCGCCGACCTTGTCCAGGCGGTTGGCCAACTGCCGGTAGGCGAATCCGGTCTTCGGCAGCGGAACGGCCGGGGTGGCGGAGGAGCCGGTGTGCTGGACCGAGTCCAGCAGCAGCTGGTAGTCGAAGTCGGCGGTGCCCCACTTGTGCTTCAGCGTCCAGGTGTCGACGGCCAGGTAACTGCCGTCGGCCTGCAGGGTCTTGGCGGCCACCTCGGTCAGCCGGGTGCGGGTGAAGAAGGTCGGCGAGAGCTGGCTGGTGCAGTCCTTGCCGTCGTCGCAGTTCTGGTCCCACGGAGTGTCGTACCAGTACTGCCGGTTGGCGCCGATCTTCGCCGGGTCGCACAGGCCGGCCGTGGTCTCCAGGCAGCGTTCGGCGGTGCCGAAGTCGACCCGGCCCATCGGCTTGACCGTGGCGGAGTAGATGTCACCCTGCTGCTGGCCGTACTCGATGTGGTCCAGACGCCCACCGCGCACGTACGGGGTGCGGTCGGCCGCCTTGAGGTTGCGGCCGTAGTTGTTGGTCTCCTGGGCGTACCAGTAGGTGATGTCGTTCCCGTTGGAGTCGATCACCAGGTCCAGGTTCCAGCGCCAGCCCTGCTGGCACCAGGAGGAGGCGAAGTCGGCGCCCTTGCACGGCTCACCGGCGTTGTTGCCGAAGACCGGCACGGTGTAGACGGACTTGGTCTCCGGCTTACCGCTGCTCCAGTTCGACAGGCGGTTGTAGCCGAAGTAGTACCGGGTGCCGTCGGTGGTGACGGCCCGGAAGTACTCGCCGTCGTTGTCGCCGTTGGCGCGGGCGGTGTCCCGCCCCCGGGTGATCTTGGTGTTGTCGTCGCCGCTGATCCGCCACTCGTTCGCGCCGACCGGGATCAGCTCACCGGAGTGGCCGGCGAAGCTGATGGTGGCGTTGTCGGTGGCCCAGCAGAGGTCGCCCGGCTCCTTGTCGTCGGTCTTCACCCCGTCGTCCGCGCAGGACTTGTAGGTGCGCTCGACGAAGCCGGGGGACAGCTCGAAACCGTCCCCGGCCCAGGAGGCCTGGTTGTTGCTGCTCGCGGTCCGTCCGTCGATGCTGCCCGAGTTGTAGGACAGGCCCACCTTCGGGGTCAGCCCACCGGGCATCGCGGTGATCGGCATGTCGTAGGCCCAGGAGAACGACCCGCTGTTCAGCGAGGTCGACCAGCTGGAGGCCGGGGACAGCGGGGTGGCCTTGTAGTCACCGCTCGGACCGGCCGTGGTGGCGGCCGCCGCCAGCACCGTCGTGGGCCCGCTGCCCGAGGAGAGCCGCATCGAGCCGGCCGCCGGGGCCGGGGCCGCCGTCTCGGCGGTCACGGTCTGCCGCTCGACGTCGTTGCTGCCGGGCAGTGGCGTCTGGACCCGGCACTCGGGCCGTTCCGGTGCGGTCAGGACGCACTCGGGCAGCTGGACCAGCCGCAGCCGGGCACCGAAGCCGGCCCCCGCCGCCTGCGCGAAGCCGCTGTAGTCGACGCTCACCCGGGTGGCGGCGTCCGCGCCGCTGACGGTCAGCAGCACGCCGGAGATCCCGGCCCGGCGGGCGAGGTCCTGGCCGAGCACCTGGACGGCCGCCCGCTGCGGCGCCCGGTCGTCGGTGGTGGCCAGGGTGACGGGCAGACCCGCGGCCCGGCCGGCCCGGCCCGCCTCGGCGGGCAGCTCGACGACCGCGCGGCCCTCGGCGGGCCAGTCGGCCTGCCGGGCGCCGGGCGCGCTCACCGTGGTGTCGGGGCGGCGGTCCTTGCCCTGGGCGTTCGAGCCCTTGACCGGCTTCTCCGGGGAGACGGCCGAGGGCTTGGCGTAGGCGGCGCCGGCCGTGCCTGCCACCAGCGGCAGGGTGGGCAGCAGTGAGCCGACCAGTGTGCTCACCAGAACGGTGGCGACTCTGATCCTGGTCCGCGGTGAGGCGGCCCGTCTCCTGGTCATGGGATGTTCCTTCATGTCGTTCCTCGTGCGAAAACGGGACGTGGGGGGGGGGGGCCCCCCGCCGGCCCCCCCCCCCCCGGGGGGGGGGGGGGGGGGGGCGGGGGGGGGGGGGGGGGCCGCGCGGGTATAGGGGGCGCCGGGCCCCCCCTCCGGGGGGCCCCCCCCCCGGGT
>NZ_JBIWML010000011.1:0-154731 GCF_044766665.1 Kitasatospora sp. NPDC101801 | reverse complement strand
TGGGTGGCAGCGACTCACCTCGGCCGGGGGGGCGGGGCCCGCTGCCGTGTTCTTGTGTTCGCCATTCTGGTGGTCCCGCGTGAAAACGGGGGGGGGGGGGGGGGGCCCCCCCGGCCCCCCCCCCCCCCACGGGGGATGGATGGGTCAGGGACCGGTGACGGTCGACAGGCCGACGTTGTAGTCGGCGAGCCGGGCCACCTGATCGGGGCTCAGCACGCCCTGGTAGAGCCAGACATCGTCCAGCTCACCGGAGAAGTACTCGCCCCAGGCGCCGCCGGCCCTGGTCCGGCCGAACTGCAGACCGGCCGTCGCCTCGTACGGCTGCGGTGCCGTCGCCCAGGACACCTTCGGGGTGCAGCCGGTCCCTTCGGTGGCACAACCCTGGTTCTCCAACTGGCCGTTGACGTAGAGCCTGAGCTGGTCGGCGAAGGCGTCGTAGCTCACCGCGAGGTGCGTCCAGTTGTCCAGGACGGAGACCGCCGGGCTGTGCGTGGTGCTGGTCCGGACGGCTCCGGTGGCGTCCGAGTCACGCACCTCGGCCTGCCACTGGCCGATCGGCTGCTGGGTGGTGGCGTCGAGGCCCAGCGCATGCCAACGCACCGTCACCGAGGCGTTGTTGGCGCCCGGCATCGACAGCACGGTCATGTCGCGGGTCGGCGTGCCCGCGGTGTCGGCCCAGGCGGCCAGGGTGAAGCTCTGCCCGGTGTGCAGCGGCGCGGTGGCGGTCGCGGCGTAGCCGGTGGAGCCGTTCAGCAGCAGGCTGCCGGTGGTGGGGTAGAGCCCGCCGCCGGCGTTGACCGAGGCGCCGCCGCCGAGTTGGGCGCCGGCCTTCTTCGGGCCCTCGTCGGGGCTGGTGAGCGGCGTGCCGGCGGCCGCGTCGAGCTTCCAGCGGCCGGCCAGCTGGGGGCGCTGCTGCACCATGTCGCGGGCCTCGGTGGCGGTGACCACCCGGTCGTAGACCCGGGTGTCGTCGAGGTCGCCGCCGAAGAACTCGGAGACCACGCCCTCCCGGCTGACCGCGCCGAACTGCAGCGGGCCGGGCGTCGGCCACGGCGCGGTCTGGGTGTAGTCCGACTCGCCGACCAGGAAGCCGTTCAGGTAGAAGCGGAGCTTCTTGGCGGTGGTGTCGGAGACGCCGAGCAGGTGGGTCCACTCGCCGGTGGTGGCGCCGAAGCAGGGCACCCCGTTGGTGGTGGTGTCGGCCGTGCAGTCCGGCTGCATGGTCCGCACCAGGGTGTCGACGGCGGAGTCCTCCTTGTAGCGGCCGAAGATCCACCGCTTGTAGGAGGCGGAGTAGTAGAGCGAGAACTCGTTGTTGTGCTGGCCGACCTGGGTGACCGCGATCTTGGCGGCGGTGTCCGTGTCGGCCGGCTTGGGCAGCCGCGCCCAGGTCGAGACCGAGAAGTCCCGGCTGCCGTCCACCTGCGGGCGGGCGGTGCGGCCGTAGTCGTTCACGCCGTCGAAGTGCACGGCCGTGGCCGACACCCCGGGCCCGCCCGGCTGCGCGCCGCCGTACAGCGTGACCGGCTCGCTCTCCGCGGTCCCGGCGACGGTCGCGGTGTTCCCGTCCAGGTGCCAGACCGCCTTGGCCGGCAGACCGGCGGTCAGGGCCCGGTCGGTGGCGACGAGGCCCGCGTCCGCCGCGGACAGCGCCCGGTCCCAGACCTTGATCTCGTCCAGCCCACCCTGCCACGGGTCGTTGTAGCCGTCCCGCCAGCGGATCCGGCCGATCTCCAGCGGGCCGCGGGCCGACCAGGCGGCCGGGGCCGCGGCCGGCGCGCTCGGCGCGCCGTTCACATACACCGTCACGGTCTTGGCGGTCGCGTCGTAGACGCCGAGCAGGTGGGTCCACTGATTGAGCGTCACCGGCGTGGTGGAGCTCGCGACCTGCCAGTCGTACCCGGTCGAGGCGTCCTTGGTGCTGGTGAAGAAGGACCACTTGCCGCTGCGCAGGCCGAGGCTGAAGTGCGCCATCGAGTTGCCGGACTGCGAGACGGCGGCCCGGTTGTGCCCGGCGTCGGCCAGGTTGACCCAGGCGGAGACGGTGAAGCTCTTGGAGGTGTCCAGCACCGCACCCTGGGTTTCGGCGTAGCCGTTGACCGAGCCGTCCAGCGCCAGTCCCTCGGCCAGGTGGCCGGGGGCCGACTTCGCGCCGGCGGCCAGGGTCGCGTCGAACGACCCGCCAGTGCCGGCCAGCGTGCTGCCGGCCGCGTCGTCCATCGACCAGCCGGCCCGCTGCGGCTGACCGGCCAGCACGTTGAAGTAGTAGGTGGTGGGCGCGGACGCGTTCCCGGCGCCGTCCACCGCCTGGGCGGAGAGGAAGTGCAGGCCGGGCTTCTCGGGCAGGACGTCGACGGTCTGCGCCGCCCCGCCGGTGGTGGCCACCTGATGGGCGGCCGAGGGGGCGCTGTCCAGGCCCCACTGGTACTTCACGACGTCGGTGGCGGTCGAGTCCAGGGTGAAGGAGCCGTACTTGCCGACCCCGTCGGTCCAGGGCAGCGAGGCCGTCGCGTCACTCGAGCCGGGGTACGAGGAGGAGCCGATGACCGGTCCCGCGGGCGCGGAGTCGTCCACCAGGAAGTAGCAGCCGGTCGGGTCCCCGGCGGAGGACCAGGGGCTCCACTGGGCGCCGTCCCAGACCCGGACCTCCCAGTTCAGCCGGAGGTTGTGCGGCAGGCTGTCGGGCAGCGTGAGGGAGAACATCGAGCCGGAGCCCTTGAAGGTGCTGCCGTCGGGTGGCGTGTTGGCCGCACCGGTCGACCACCACTTGCGGGTGAGGCCGGCGCTGTCCCCGGAGTCCCAGGAGGCGCCGAACTGCACGCCCACGGCCTCGCCGTCGGGGTCGCTCGCCTTGGCGGTGATCTGCGGCATCTTGTTGATCCGGAGCGTCGCGCTCTGGCAGACCGAGCCCGGCGACATGGTCATGTCGCTCATCGCGGTCTGCTGCGGCGGCAGGTTGTACTGCACCCGCAGGAAGGCGTCGTCGGTCAGGCGCTTCCAGCCATAGGAGTCGCCCTCGTTCTCGGCCTTCAGGCCGAAGGTGACGGTGGGCCAGCCCCAGTTGGCAGCGTCCTGGACCAGGTCCTTCACCGCGCCCGTGGAGCCGAACTCCAGCCAGCCGCCAGCACAACTGCCGTTGAAGCCCTTGGCCGTGTTCATGGTCTGGAGCTTGCGGGTCCAGAAACTCGACTTGTCCTGGTCCTCCCAGTCCAGCCCGCGGGAGATGTAGCCGGTGTTCCAGAGCTCGACCGGCCGGGCGTTGCAGGAGTACGACCAGCTCTCGTAGGTGCCGAACTCGGCGCTGAGGATCTGCTTGCCGATGAACTGGCCGTTCGGGATCTGGAAGAACGCCCGCTTGACGTCCGTGGGCGCACAGCGGTTGGTGTCGCCGCAGTAGCCGACGCCCCAGTCGTGCACGTAGGTGCTGTTATACGTGAAGTGCCAGTAGGACTGGGTGGAGTAGTACCGCGACACACCCGCCCAGTCGGCGGCGTTCGGGGTGTTCCAGGCCGGGTCGATCATCACCGGGAACACCGTCCCCGGGTCACCCAGCATGCCCTGATCGGGTGTCAGGACCATCTTGTCCTGGACCGCCGGCAGGTCGACCTTGATCCGGGCCACCTTGGCGCCCTCGCCGGGGACCAGCCCGGCGAGCGGTGCGGCCTCGGCCGCGCCCGGAGCGGACAGGGCACGGGACCCGGCGCCGGACGGTGCGGCGACGACGGCCTGGCCGGCGGGTCCCGAGGAGTCCCACATCACCGGCGTGGGAGCCTCGAAGACGGTACCGCCCGCCCCCTTGTCGACGGCGGTGAGCGAGCCGTCGGGCGCCTGCTTGACCGTCAGGCCCTCGCCCTGCAGGCCCAGGCTGAGTTGCTTCAGCTCCGGGCTCTTCGCCGCCGCCGCGGTGTGCACCACGACGACCTGCGAGAAGCCGGTCCTGGTCGCGGTGAGCCGCAGGTCCACGTCCGGCAGGATCGACAGGTACTCGGCCGTGCTGCCGGTCAGCACCGGCTTGGGCAGCGGCTTCGGCCAGGTCAGCTTCAACTCCTTGCCGGAGTTGGCGATCCGTACCAGCGGCCGGCCGCTGCCACCGCCGGAGAACTCCACCTCGGCGGTGGCGCCCTTCGGCGCGACCGAGCCGTTCGGCAGGGTCCGCAGCGTCGGGTCGATGTCCAGCCAGGTGCCGTTCCTGCGGACCCGCCGGGGTTGGACGTAGGTGGTGGTCACCAGCCTGCCGTCCGGCTGCGCCGTCGTGTCGCTGGACTCGGTGCGCTTGGCACCCACCTCCACCGGCTTCCCGGTCCGCTTGGCCTCCGCGACGGCGGCACGCTCAGGTGCCCCGCCGTCGTCCGCGGCCGTCACCGGCGCCGTCGGCCCGGCCGCGACGGCCGGCGTCGGCTCCGATCCGATGAGCGCCACCACGGCCGTCGCTGCGGCCAAGATGCCGCTCGCGGACCGTCTCCACCCTGCTCTTACCACTGTTCCAGCCCCGAATTCTTGCAGATTGGGCAAAGTTCGAGCTGGATCATCAAACTGTCTTAAAGGACTGTCAATCCTTTATGAGAAGACGATGAGAGAAGGTACCGGTACCAGGGGCGACAAAAGCGGACACTCCGCAGCCGGGCATGTGGGACACATCACTTCGGGGCCTGCCTGACCGTCAGTTCTCGTACGGATCAACGGCGTTCGGTGTGGCCGTCCCGGGGGCGCGGGGGCGGATTTCGGTCAAATCTGCGGCGGCTCGGCCAACAGCTGGAGCCGGAGCGCCAGTTGGAGCTCCAGCGAGCGATCCGGGTGGTTCCAGTCGTGGCCGAGCAGGATCTCGACCCGGTCGAGGCGCTGGACCACGGTGTTCACGTGGACGTGCAGTTCGTCCTTGGCCCGGGTCAGGCTGCCGCCGCAGTCGAAGTAGGCGCGCAGGGTGCGGACCAGCTCGGTGCCCCGGCGGGCGTCGTAGTCGAGCAGCGGGCCCAGGGCGGCGCCGACGAAGGCCGCCACGTCGTGGCCGTCGCCGAGCAGCACGCCGAGGAAGCCGAGGTCGGCGGCCGACGCCCCGTCACCTTCGCGGCCGAGCACCCGCAGCGCCCGCACGCACCGCAGCCCCTCGGTGTACGCCGCCGCGAGCGCCACCGGCCCGGCGGCCACCCGGCCGGCGCCGACCGTGACCGGCACCCCGGCCAGCCGGGCCAGCCGGTCGGCGGCCAGCTCGGCCGCGCCGCCCGGGGTGCCGGCACCGTCCTCGGGCAGCAGCAGGACCACCGCCTCGCCGTGCTCGGCGCTGATCCCGCGCGAGCCGAACAGGTAGCGCGAGGCGGCACCGGCCAGCCGGGCCCGGTCGGCGGCCGGGACCGCCGCGACCAGCACCAGGTGCGGGCGGCCGAGGTCGACGCCGAGCCGGCGGCCCCGGGCGGTCAGTCCGGCCGGGTCGCGGTCGGGGGAGCTGAGCAGGTCGGCCAGCAGTTCGCCGCGGACCCGGTTCTCGGTCTCGGCCACCGAGCGGCGGAGCAGCAGCAGGAGCGCGGTGACCACCCCGGCCCGTTCGAACAGCCGGCGGTCGGCGTCGTCCAGGTCGGGCCGGTCGTGCAGCACGATGCTGCCGAGCGGCTCCTGACCGGCCAGCACCGCGCAGACCCAGCTGTCCCCGGCCCGGACCGCGCGGCCCTCGGCGCGCGAGGCGGCGACCGCGTCCGACAGTCCGTCAGCTCCCGGCGCGCGCCCGGCCAGGACGAGCCCCTCGGCGTCGCGTACGCCCACCTCCCCGCCGAGCAGGGCGGCCACCGCGGCCGCCACGTCGGGGACTTCGGCGCCGCGCAGCACCAGGTCGGTCAGCCGGTCGTGGGCCCGCTCGGCGCGCTGGACGGCGGCGGAGTGGGCCTGGATCACCGCGTTGGCGGCGTTCAGCTCGGCCAGTGCGGCCCGGGTGTCGGCCAGTGCCTTGGCGGTGTCCAGCGCGATCGCGGCGTGCGCGGCCAGCGTGCAGAGCAGCGCCACCTCGTCGGGGGAGAACGCCCGGGGTGACCGGTCGGCCGCGAACAGCACGCCGATCACCTGGCCGCCGAGCAGCAGCGGGACGCCGATGATCGCCACCAGGCCCTCGTCCAGCACCCCGGCGTCGATCTTGCCGGTGTGGTGGAACCGCTCGTCGGTCCGGTAGTCCGGGGTGGCGTACGGCCGGGCGGTCTGCGCCACCAGGCCGCCGAGGCCGTCGCCGAGGCTCAGCCGCAGGGTCTGGAACAGCACCGAGACCGAGCCGTCGGTGACCCGCATGTAGGTGTCCCCGGCGGCCTGGTCCGGCAGGGTCAGGTACGCGGTGTCGGTGCCCAGCAGCATCCGGGCCCGGCGGACGATCGCCTGCAGCACCGCGTCCAGGTCGCGGGAGGCGGCCAGGTCCCCCGCGGTGTCGAAGAGCGCGGTCAGCTCGGCCTCCCGGCGCCGGTGCTGACGCATCGTCCGGTGCACCCGCAGGGCCAGCCAGGTGGCGTCGTCGATCTCGGCCAGCACGGCGGCCGGTGCGCCCTGGCGGCGGGCCTCGGCGAGCACCTCGGCGAAGTCCTCGGTGGCGGCGCCGGAGGCGAGCAGGTCGAGCAGCCGCCGCAGGGCGGGGGCGGCGCTGGAGTGGGGGTGCGGGTCGTCCATGGTGCGGGCCATCGTGCCAGTTCTGCGGGGGTGGAGGAACGCCCGGTACCGAACCGGTACCGGGCGTTCCGGGACGGGGTTCAGACGCCGACGGGCTGCCCGGCCGGGGTCGCCGCGTCCTCGCCGATCCCGGCCAGGTCGCGGCCCCGGGTCTCCCGGGCGCAGACCACCGCGACCACGGTGATCGCGGCGGCGATCGCCACGTAGACGGCGATCGGGGTCGAGCTGCCGTAGTCCTTGAGCAGCGCGGTGGCGATCAGCGGAGCCGGGGCACCGGCCGCCACCGAGGCGAACTGGGAGCCGATCGAGGCGCCCGAGTACCGCATCCGGGTGGCGAACAGCTCGGAGAAGAAGGCCGCCTGCGGGGCGTACATCGCGCTGTGGAAGAACAGTCCGACGGTGATCGCCAGCAGCATCGAGCCGAAGCTCCTGGTGTCCACCAGACCGAAGAAGACGAACGCCCAGATCCCGACCCCGACCGCGCCGAACAGGTAGACCGGCTTGCGGCCGATCCGGTCCGAGAGCGCCCCGAACAGCGGGATCAGCGCGAACTGGATCGCCGAGGCGATCAGCACCGCGTTCAGCGCGGTCTGCTTCGGCAGGTGCACGTGGCCGACCGCGTAGGCCAGTACGAAGGTGGTCATCACGTAGTACGAGATGTTCTCCGCCATCCGGGCGCCCATCGCGGTCAGCACCTCGCGCCAGTGGTGGCGCAGCACCGCGAGCAGCGGCGGCTGCTCCGGGGCCAGCTTCCTGCGGGCCTCGGATGCCGCCAGCGCCTGCTTGAACAGCGGCGACTCGTCCACCGACAGCCGGATCCACAGCCCGACCATCACCAGCAGCGCGGACAGCAGGAACGGCACCCGCCAGCCCCAGGCGACGAAGTCCGCGTCGGACTGGACCGCCGTCATCAGCGAGAGCACCCCGGCCGCCAGCAGGTTCCCGGCCGGCGCGCCGCCCTGCGGCCAGGAGGCCCAGAAGCCGCGCCGCTTCGCGTCCCCGTGCTCGGAGACCAACAGCACCGCGCCGCCCCACTCACCGCCGAGCGCGAAGCCCTGCACCAGCCGCAGCAGGGTGAGCAGCAGCGGTGCCGCGACGCCGGCCTGATGGTACGTCGGCAGGCAGCCGATCAGGGTGGTCGAGCCGCCCATCAGCAGCAGGCTCAGCACCAGCAGCTTCTTGCGGCCCATCCGGTCGCCGAAGTGCCCGAAGACCAGTGCGCCGATCGGCCGGGCGGCGAAGCCGATCGCGTAGGTGAGGAAGGAAAGCAGGGTGCCGGTCAGCGGGTCGGAGTTGGGGAAGAAGACCTTGTTGAAGACCAGCGCGGCGGCTGTTCCGTACAAGAAGTAGTCGTACCACTCGATCGTGGTGCCGATCAGGCTGGCGCCGACCACCTTGCGGAGCGAAGCGCCTCGGGTTCTCGCTGCGTCGGGAGAACTGGCCATGGGGGTCACCTGTCTGGTTGCGGGCGGGCGGTGCGGGGGAGGCGGGCGAGGGGGATCAGTGTGCGGTCCAGCCGCCGTCCATCGGCAGGCTGGCCCCGGTGATGGAGGAGGCGTGCGGGGAGCAGAGCCAGAGGGCGAGCTGGGCCACCTCGTCGGCCTCGATCAGCCGTTTGACGGCGGTGCGGTCGAGCATGATCTGCTCCACCACCTCGTCCTCCCGGATGCCGTGCGCCAGGGCCTGGGCGGCGATCTGCTTCTCGACCAGGGCGGTGCGCACGTAGGCGGGGTTGATGCAGTTGCTGGTGACGCCGTACGGGGCCCCCTCCAGCGCGACGGTCTTGCTCAGCCCTTCGAGCCCGTGCTTGGCGGTCACGTACGCGGACTTGAAGGCGCTGGCCCGCAGGCCGTGCACGGACGAGATGTTGACGACCCGTCCCCAGTCCTGCGCGTACATGTGCGGCAGGGTGCGGCGCAGGATCCGGAACGGGGCCTCCACCATCACCCGCTGGATCAGCGCGAACCGGTCCGGCGGGAACTCGTGCACCGGCGCGACGTGCTGGAGCCCCGCGTTGTTGACGACGATGTCGGCGTCGTCCGGGAGCGCGTCCACCGCAGCCGGGTCGGAGAGGTCCGCGACGATCGCCTCACCGCCGAGCCGTCCGGCGAGTTCCTTGGCCGGCTCGGCCGCGAGGTCGACGACGTAGACCCGGGCGCCGGCGGCGGCGAAGACCTCGGCGCAGGCCCGGCCGATCCCCGAGGCGGCCCCGGTGACCAGCGCCGTGCGGCCGGCCAGCGAGTGGGCTGAAGTGGTGTCCATGGCCCAGAACGGTAGGAACCGGCGGCGCCGACTCCTATGTGCCGGGCCGCCACAGGTCCCGGCCGCTTCATGGGGCCTGACGCCACCCGGGTGCGCGGGCCGAGAAGGCCGGCCGGGCCAAACACCGGTCGCGACACCTTCCCTACAACGGGCGCCATTGCGTCACCCGTTCGGAGGATTGCCCGCCCAGATCCACCCATAGCGGCGAAATGCTCGCTACATTCACGCCGATTCCCGACAGGGGGCGCCGCTCCATGCACCGGGGGGACTGGTGAGGCGCTCGAGAGGTGTGACTGATATGCCCCAACGGCCTGCAACCGACAGCCCGGCGTACGGACCGCTCGACCCGCTCGACCCGCACCTCGATCCGCGCGAGGGGCCGTCCGGGGCCGTGCCCGGCGGGTCGCCCGGGGTGTCACCGCAGGTGGCCGAAGCGGCGGCCGGCCCCTCGGGTGCGGCGGGCCCAGCGGGCCCGTCCGGCCTGGACAAGACTCTGAACCCCCGGCTCGCCGCGCTGATCGAGGAGGCCGGTTTCTCGCACGCCGGGCTGGCCCGCCGGGTCGACCAACTCGGCCTGGAGCACGGCCTCGACCTGCGCTACGACAAGACCTCGGTGACCCGGTGGCTGCGCGGCCAGCAGCCCCGGGGCGCCACCCCCGCGCTGATCGCCGAGGTCTTCACCCGCAGGCTCGGGCGCCGGCTGACCGCGCTGGACATCGGCCTGGAGGCGTGCGCGCCGGTGTACGCGGGCCTGGAGTTCGCCGAGAGCCCGCAGGAGGCCGTCGACATCGTCGCCAGCATGTGGCACAAGGACACCGGCCAGCAGTCCGAGCTGCGCCGGATCGCCTTCACCCCGGCCGGCCTGGTGGTGCCCAGCCGGGACTGGCTGATCGGCCGCACCGACGAGCGGGTGGCCCGGGACGGTTCCGTCCCCGGCCTGCCACCAGGGCCCCCTGACGCCACGTCAGGGCGCGTGCAGCTGCCCGGGGCCCGATCGGGCCCGCCCACCGCCCGGGGCGCCGTGCGGGCCCCTCAGCCCGGTCTGCTGCGGGTGCCCACCCAGAGTCGCGGCGGGCTGCCGCAGTCCGCCCTGGAGGCCACCGAGGCCCGCGAGCAGCGTCCACCGCTGCGGGTCGGCCGGGGTGACATCGCCGCCATCCGCGCCGTCGGCGACCTGTTCCGCGCGCTGGACCACGCCTACGGCGGTGGTCACGCCCGGCAGGCGCTGGTCAGGTACCTGGAGAGTGAGGCCGAGCCGATGCTGCGCGGCCGGTACGGCGAGCAGATCGGCCGGGCCCTGTTCGGCGCCGTCGCCGACCTGACCCGGCTGGCCGGCTGGACGTCCTTCGACATCGCCGCGCACGGCCTGGCCCAGCGGTACTTCGTCCAGGCGCTCCGGCTCTCCCAGGCGGCGGGGGACCGGGTGCTCGGCGGCTACGTGCTCACCACCATGAGCCAGCAGGCGGTGCACCTCGGCCACGGGCGGGAGGCGATCCAGCTGGCCCGGGTGGCCCAGCAGGGCGTCGGCGCGGCCGCCGCGCCGACCGTGCAGTCCCTGATGCACGCGGCCGAGGCCCGCGGCCACGCCCTGCTCGGCGACGTACGCTCCTGCACCACCGCTCTGGTCCGCTGCGAGCGAGCCCTCGGGGTCGCCCGCCCCAACGACGAACTGCCCTCCTGGGCACGCTACTTCGACGAAGCCCAGCTGGCCGACGAGTTCGCGCACTGCTACCGCGACCTCCAGCAGTGGCGCCCGGCCGCCCAGCACGCCGAGAAGTCGCTCCGGCTGCGGGCGCCCGCCTACGCCCGCAGCCGGATCCTCTGCCGCCTGGTGCTGGCCGGCTCCCGGCTGGGCCTCGGCGAGATCGACGACGCCTGCTCGCTGGCCACCGAGGCGCTCCGGGCGGCCGGGGAGATGCGCTCCGCCCGCACGGTCGAGTACCTGCGGGACTTCCACCGCCGGCTGACCCCCTACCGGGCCAACCAGTCCGCCCGGGCCTTCGACGAGGCGGCCCGGCAGTCGGGGGTGATCTGAGGAGGGGTCGGCCGAGGGGCCGTCACCAGCTCTCCGCGCTGAGCCGGGGGCGGCCCTCCGGAGCCGGCTGCCGGTCCTGCCCCCGGAAGCGCTGGGCCAGCAACGGGAAGAGCAGGACGGAGAGCATGCCCGCGCCGACCAGGGCCGCGGCGGTGGAGGACGGCATCCGCCCGGCCTCCACCTCGATGGTGGTGATGACCACCACCAGCGGCAGCGCGGTGGCGCCGAACAGGCCGAGCGCCAGCCGGTCCCGGCCCGGCAGTCCGGGCGGGGCCAGCAGGGCGGCCGGGACGCCGCGCAGCGCGGCGAGCAGCAGCAGGAAGACCGGGACGAGCAGCAGGGTGCCGGGGTCGGAGAGGAGCGCGTCCAGGTCGAAGTTCATCCCGCTGACCACGAAGAAGATCGGCACCAGGAAGCCGAAGCCGATCCCTTCGAGCTTGGCCTCGATCACCTCCTCCGCCGCCTCGGGCACCCCGGCCAGCAGCAGCCGGGAGACGATCCCGGCGGTGAAGGCGCCCAGCAGCATGTCCAGGCTTAGCCAGATCGCGGCGCTGACCATCACGGCCAGCACCAGGATCACGGTCCGGACGGCGAACTGACCCGAGGTCCGCAGGGTCCGCCGGATCAGCCGGGTCACCACGTCCGGGCGCGGGCGCCGGGCGTAGCCGACGGCGAGTGCGGTGAGCACCGCGAACGCCCCCAGGATGACGGCCGACTTGGCCGGGGTGTTGCCGCTGAGCAGCACGGCGATCGCGATGATCGGGCCGAACTCGCCGACCGCGCCGGTGGCCATCGTCATCGCGCCGAACGGGCTGGGCAGCGCACCGGAGTCGCGCAGGATCGGCAGGATGGTGCCGAGCGCGGTGGTGGTCAGCGCCAGGCCGGCGAAGGCGCCGTTCAACGGGTCACGGTTGATCAGGGCGCCCGCGCCGAGCGCGATCGCCAGCGTGATCAGCCAGGCGCCGACGGCCCGCTTCAGCGGACCGCCGCGCAGCCGGGCGAAGTCGATCTCGTACCCCGCGAGGAACATCAGCATCGCCAGGCCGAACTGGGACAGCGCGTCGACCAGGTCGCCGACCTCCGCCCAGCCGAGCACGTCCGGGCCGATCAGCACGCCGAGCACGATCTCGAACACCACGGTCGGGATCGCCAGCCAGCGTTGCAGCCGGTCGGCGAGCAGCGGTGCGGCCACCGCGCACGCCGGGATGAGGACCAGCGTCACCGCGTCCACGCTGTCGCCCGTCATCGACGGAATGTCCGACTATGAGTCATATCGGCATACTGGCACGCCGGATCCACCCCACCCCCGAGGCAACGCCGCCCAGACACAATGGCTCCGCCGACCCTGTTGGCAGGTGCTCAGCCCGCTACGGAGTCAGGGGCTCGGGTGACTGCGCTGCGGGCTCAGCCATCAGGGGCTCGGGGAACTGCGACGCCGGCCTCGTTCAAGGTGATCGTTGCGTGGGTGGTCAGGCACTTTCGCAGTGACCCGAGCGCCAGATCTCCTCGCAGTTCCCCGAGCCCCTGGATAGTGCAACTGACTCGCCTGCCAAAGGCGCAGCACCGAGCCCCTGGGCCGGAGGCTAGGCTGCTTCGGCCGCCGTAGCCGTGACCGGGAGCCGGAGGTCGCGGAGGACGGACTGGGCGGCCCGCCGGCCGGAGACCAGGGCGCCCTGGACGGTGCTGGTGTCCCGGTGGTCGCCGCAGACGTACAGGCCGGCCAGCACCCGGACCGGGCGGCGGAAGTTGTGCGGCGGCGGCATCGCGGGAACGGCGTCCGGTACGTGCCGGACCGTCAGGAACTCCCAGTGCGCCGCGGCGGAGCCGTACAGGTGCACCAGACGCCGCCGGAGCACCGGCTCGAACCCTGCCGGGCCGCCCTGGTCGAACCGGCGCCGCCCGAGCACGGTGGTGGCGATCAGCGCCCGCCCCGGCGGTGCGTACGAGGGGTGCAGGTCGCTGAGCACCAGCGAGTGGGAGAGCACCGGGCGTCCGTCCGGCCGGTCGGCGTCGAGCAGCAGCACCGGCTCGTCCAGCGGCGAGCGGTCGGCGGCGTGGAAGTAGGTGGTGACGGGGTGGAAGTCCGGCACCCGCAGCCCGGGGAGCAGCAGTGCGGCCGACTGCGGATCGGTGGCCAGCACGACGGCCCGGGCGGCGATCCGGCCGTGCGCGGCGGTCTGCACGCCGTCGGCGGCGACCGAGGTGACCCGGACCCCGAGCCGGAGCGTCCCCGCGGGCAGGCCCTCGGCCAACTGCTGCGGTACGGCGGCCAGTCCGGCCGCCGGGAGACAGAGCCGGCCGCGCGCGTACGAGCGCAGCACCAGGTCGGCGACCCGGCTGCTGGTGCCGAGCGCAGGGTCGCTGAGCAGGGCGCCGAGCAGCGGGCGGAGCAGGCCGTCCACGGTGCGCGGCGGCAGCCCGCGGTCGGTCAGCGAGCGGGCGGTGGTGGTCTCCGGCCGGGCCAGCAGCCGAGGTGCCGGGGTGGCGGCCAGCCGGCCGAAGGTGGCGGCGAGCCGGGCCCGGTCCAGTGGACTGCCCAGCGGGCCCCGGGCGGTGGCCTGCCGGGCCGGGTTCTGCTGCGGATCACCGAACCGGTGGCGCCGCCCCGCGCTGTGCACCAGGACGCCCGGGGCGAGCGGGCAGAGCGCCAGTCGCCCCAGGTCGAGCACCCGGCCCGGCTCGGGGAAGTCGGTGTTGAGCAGTTGGCCGCCGTGGTCGAGGCGGAAGCCGTCCAGCTCCCGCCCCGCCGTCCGGCCGCCGATCCGTTCGGTGGCCTCCAGCACCTGGACGGTGAGGCCCCGGCCGGTCAGGGCGCGGGCGGTGGCCAGACCGGCGAGTCCGGCGCCGACCACCACGACGTCCGGGTCGGACGGGCGGCCGGTGCGGCGGGTGAAGTCATGTGCGGGCACGAGTGTGCTCCCTCCCTGGTCCCGGGGCGGCGGCCGGGCAGGCCGCAGGGTGCCGGGACACGGTCCTCGCTTGTGATGCCCCGTCAGTCGGCGAATCAGGCCGGGAGTTCCGTCTCAATCGGGGAGGAGCGGGGACAGGGGACGGGGCACGGTCACGGACCGTGCGCCGGAAGGGCGCGTTCGCGGGGTCCCGGGCGCGTACGGTCACCGGAGGCGCGCAGTGCGCCGTACACCTGCTGCCGTGCGCCCCCTGCGCTGTCCCGGCCCGCCGGGCCCGGGGAACCTTGTCCCGCCGGTCCTGGCCGGCCTCCGCCGGGCGGTCAGACCGCCGCCCGCACCGCCGCCTCCGCCGTCGGGTGCGCGAACCGGAAGCCCGTGGCCAACAGCCGCGCCGGGACCGCCCGGTGACTGCCCACCACCTCCACCGCCATGTCGCCGAGCACCGCCTTGAGTGCGAACTCCGGCACCGCGAAGACGGTCGGCCGACCCAGCGCGCGGCCGATCAGCTCGGTCAGCTCGCCGTTGGTGACCGGCTCGGGGCCCGCCAGGTTGAACGGACCGGACAGCTCCGGGGTGTCGATCAGGTGGCGCAGTGCGGCCACCTCGTCGGCGAGCGAGATCACGCTCCAGTACTGCTGCCCGTCCCCGAGCCGCCCGCCGAGGCCCAGCCGGAACAGCGGGAACAGCCGTCCGCCCGCGCCGCCCTCGGCGGAGAGCACCAGTCCGGTCCGGGCGTGTGCGACCCGGATGCCCGCCTCCTCGGCCGGGCGGGTGGCGGCCTCCCACTCGACGCAGACCCGGGCCAGGAAGTCGTCGCCGGGCGGCGCCTCCTCGTCGATCACCCGGTCCCCGGTCTGCCCGTAGTAGCCGACCGCCGAACCGCTGACCAGTACCCGGGGCGGCTCCGCGAGCTCGGCCAGCGCACCGGCCAGCGTCTCGGTGCCGAGCACCCGGCTGTCCCGGATCTCCTGCCGGTACGCGTCGGTCCAGCGGCGGTCGCCGACCCCGGCGCCCGCCAGGTGCACCACCGCCTCCACCCCGTGCAGCCCGGCCCGGTCGATCTGCAGCAGGGGCGGATTCCAGCCGACCCCGACGGTGCCGTCCGGCTGCACCCCGGTCCTGGACCGCTGCCGCACCAACCGCACCACCTCGTGCCCGTCCGCGAGCAGCGAGCGGACGAGCGCCGAACCGATCAGACCTGTGGACCCAGTCACCGCGATACGCATGCCCCCATCCTGGCAGCCGTCCCCGCCCGACGGGCCGTCAGGCCCGCCGGGAGGACCGTTCCGATGTCCGGGCGGCGGCACCGGCAGCTCGCCTACCATGGCGGCCATGGGAGTGAACGGTGCAGCTGACCTGACCATACGGACCGCCCGGCAGCAGGACGAGCCCGAGCTCGCCCGCCTCGACCGGGTCTCCTGGTCCTGGCTCAGCGACGTGGTCCCGCAGCCCCCCGAGGATGCCGGGATCTTCGACGAACGCCGCCCGCCCGAGCGGTTCCTGGTGGCGGAGTCGGCGGGCCGGGTGGTCGGCTACGTCCAGCAGGGCCCCGCCACCCCGCTGGCCAGCAACAGCCACGTCCGGCAGATCCAGGGCTTCGTGGTCGACCCCCAGGCGCGCGGCCGGGGCATCGGCCGGGCCCTGATCGAGGCCGCCTGCGACCGGGCCCGCGCCGAGGGCATCCGCCGGATGACGCTCCGGGTGCTCGCCCACAACGCCCCGGCCCGGCGGGTCTACGAGAGCTGCGGCTTCGAGGTGGCCGGCGTGCTGCCGGAGGAGTTCTGGTTGGACGGCGCGTACGTGGACGACGTCTGGATGGGCCGCCAGCTCTGACGGCCTGACGGACCGTCAAGCTCCAAGCGGCTGACGGGGCGAACGGGTGAACGGTACGGTACCGCCGTGACCTACTCGACGCCGCCCGGCTGGTACCCCGTGCTCGACCCGGGACCGGACGGGGGTGCCCAGGAGCGCTGGTGGGACGGCGGGGCGTGGACCGCCGAGGTCCGCCCCGTGGACACCCCGCCCGCAGCCCCGAAGCGCAGGGCCCGGGCCGGGCTGGTGGTCGCCCTGGCGCTGGTCGTGCTGGCGGGCGCGGCGGGGGTGCTGGTCTGGGTCAACCGGGACGACGGACCGGCCGCCGGGCCGTCGGCCGCACCGCCGGCGGTGACGGGCAGCCCGAGCGTTTCCTCCACACCGAGCCCGAGCGCGAGCCCGAGCCCCGCACCGACACCGAGCCCGAGCCCGACCCCGGTGGCGCCCAGCCGCCCCCCGCTGTCCTCCACCCGCTCGGTGCAGGACCTGTCGCGCGGCTGGGAGGTGCCCGTCCCGGCCGGCTGGCGGATCGACGACCACGGCGACAAGGTGACCCTGCAGTTCTCCACCAAGCCGTACTCCTGCGACGTCGGCAGCGGCAGCTGCGTCCGGGCCAACTTCACGGTGGTGGCCGCCCGGTCCGAGGGCGCCTCGGCCCAGGCGGTGGCCCGGGCCGAGATGGCCACCTACGCACCCGTCCTGTACGGGGACCTCACCTCGACCAGCGTCGTGGTCTCGGCCCCCGTCACGGTAGCGGGCGTGACCGGCTACGCCGAACGCCGCCGGGTGGAGCCGGTCAAGGGCGTCCCCGGCTACGTCCTGGTGGTGGCGGTCCGGGCAGCCGGCGGCGGCTTCACCGTGCTGGTCGGTTCGGCCGACGAGCACCCGGACGCCCCCTCGCCCGAACTGCTCGACCAGCTGGTCGCCGCCATCCGCCCGCTGCCGGGCAGCAGCTCCGGCGGCGGCACCGGGGCGTCGGTCTAGGGGCTGTCCCCTTGACCGGGTCGGGCGTTGCGGCGCCGGGGCACGCGCCCTCCTGCCCGGCATCGGGCAGGAGGCGCCCTTCGCGGGCTGCTCGTCGGTCGCCGATGCTCCGCATGGACTCTCCCCCAACCTTGAGCCGGGGGACCCCCGCCCAGCCTGCGGCATCCCCGCCTTCGGCCGGGGGACCCCCGCCCAGCCTGCGGCATCCCAGCCTCGGCGGTGGGGCCCCTTCTCGGCACCGCCGAGCCACGCACCCCACCACCGCCCGCTGATCCGACCCGATCGAGGGGACAGCCCCGGGCCCGGCACCGGCGAGCCGCCGACGGGCCGTCAGCTCAGCCCGCCGCCTTGGCCCGGTGGACGAACTCCGCGATCAGCTCCGGGTCCTTGACCCCGCGGCGCACCTCGACCCCGCTGGAGACGTCCACGCCCCACGGCCGGGCGGCCGCGATCGCCTCGGCCACGTTGGCCGGGCCGAGCCCGCCGGCCAGCATCCAGGACCCGCTCGGCGGGTTGGCGCCCAACTCGGACCAGTCCCACGGCCGGCCCGAACCGGGCACCGGTGAGTCCAGGATCAAGAGGTCCTCGCCGAAGTCGCCGCAGGCCGCGCCCGCCCCGGCGGCCGCCGAGGTGGCCCGGACCAGTTGCAGACCGAGGTCCCGCAGCCCGGCGAAGGCGGCCGGCGGGTGGTCACCGTGCAGCTGGACGGCCCGCACCCCGGCCGCCGTGGCGGCCTCCCGGACCTCGGCCGACGGCTCCCGGCCGAACACCGCCACGGTCAGCACCCCTTCGGGCACCAGCTCGGCCAGCCGCCGGGCGGCCGCCGGTTCGATCCGGCGGGGGCTCTCGGTCAGCACGAAGCCGATCGCGTCGGCACCGGCCGCGACGGCGGCCGCGACGTCCTGCGCGGTGCTCAGACCGCAGATCTTGACGAACACTGTCCTGGTGTCTCCCGTTCCGCCGGGCCCGTGCCGGGGCGCATTCCCCGGCCCCGCCGACCCGAGTACGGTACGCGCCGACCGCCGTTGGGGACACCACGCGACCGGGCGTCAGCCCCCGTACAGCTCCCAGAGCCGGGGGAACCGCTTCGCCATCTGCTCGGCGTCCTCGAAGTCGAAGCTGTCGCCCTCCGGCCGGCGCGGCTGCGGTGTGCCGAGATCGGGCAGCGGCAGGCCGGTCAGCTGTTCGTGCGCCTCGTCGGCGGCGTAGCCGAGGTCCTCGGCGTCGCCGTCCTCCTCCTCGTCGAAGTCCGGCACCAGCTCCGCCAGGTCGTCCGGCTGGTGCAGCGCGCCCTCGAAGACCTCCCGGCCCTGGCCGATCAGCCAGCACCGGAAGAAGTCGAAGGTGTCCTCCGAGGCACCGTCCAGCAGCAGGTACGCCGCCGCCCACAGGTCGTAGCGGTAGGCCCGCTGGAACCGTGCCTCGAACAGCCGGGCGAAGTCCACCACGTCATCCGGCGTCAGCTGCGCCAGCCGTTCCACCAGCGCCTCGGCCTGGTCGTCCGGATCGCCCTCGGCTGCGTCCCTGGTCTCGTCGATCAGTTGCCAGAAGTCCGTCTCGTACATCACCGCTCCAGCATCGCCGTTCGCCGGGCCTCCCGCACGCGAGGCGGCCCGCGAAACGCGGAACCCCGCGCCGTCCGGGTGGACGACGCGGGGTTCCGGGTGGTCTGACGCCCTTACAGGCCGAGCTCGACCTCGAACTCGCCGGCCTCGAGGATCTCCTTGACCGCGACCAGGAAGCGGGCGGCGTCGGCGCCGTCCACCAGGCGGTGGTCGTAGGAGAGCGAGAGGTAGGTCATGTCACGGATGCCGATGACGGGGCTGCCGTCGACCTCGATGACGACCGGGCGCTTGACGGTGGCGCCGATGCCGAGGATGGCCGCCTGGTTCGGCGGCACGATCACGGTGTCGAACAGCGCACCGCGCGAGCCGGTGTTGCTGATGGTGAAGGTGGCACCGGACAGCTCGTCCGGGCTGATCTTGTTGCCGCGGACCTTGCCGGCCAGCTCGGCGGTCTTCTTGGAGATGCCGGCGATGTTGAGGTCGCCCGCGCCCTTGATGACCGGGGTCATCAGACCCTTCTCCGAGTCCACCGCGATCCCGATGTTCTCGGAGTCGAAGTAGGTGATGGTGCCCTCGTCGCCGTTGATCCGGGCGTTGACCACCGGGTGGCTCTTCAGCGCCTGGGCGGCGGCCTTGACGAAGAACGGCATCGGGGACAGCTTCACGCCCTCGCGGGCGAGGAAGGAGTCCTTGGCCTTGCCGCGCAGCTGCATGATCTTGGTGACGTCCACCTCGACCACGCTGGTGAGCTGGGCCTGCTCGTGCAGGGCCTTCATCATGTTGTCGCCGATGACCTTGCGCATCCGGGTCATCTTGACCGTCTGACCGCGCAGCGGGGACGCCACGGCGGCGGCCTTCGGAGCAGCGGCGGCGGCGGGCGCGGCGGCCGGGACGGCCTTCGCGGCCTCGGCGGCGGCGATCACGTCCTGCTTGCGGATCCGACCGCCGACACCGGTGCCGGTGACGGAGGAGAGCACGACGCCCTGCTCGGCCGCGAGCTTGCGGACCAGCGGGGTGACGTAGCCGTCCGAGCCGTCGGCGGCCGGGGCGGCCTGCGCGACCGGAACGGCGACCGGAGCCGGCGCGGCCACGGGGGCCGGCGCGGCGACCGGGGCGGGAGCCGGGGCAGCGGCCACGGGGGCCGGAGCGGCCACCGGAGCGGGCGCGGGGGCGGCGACCGGGGCCTCGACGACCGGGGCCGGAGCCGGGGCGGCCGGGGCAGCGGCGGCGGCCGGAGCCGCACCCGCCGCACCGATCAGCGCGAGCTGCGCGCCGACCAGGGCGGTCTCGTCCTCGCCGACCAGGATCTTCACCAGCACACCGGCGACCGGCGACGGGATCTCGGTGTCGACCTTGTCCGTGGAGACCTCGAGCAGCGGCTCGTCGATCGCGACGGTCTCACCCTCGGCCTTCAGCCAGCGGGTGACGGTGCCCTCGGCGACCGACTCGCCCAGGGCGGGGAGCAGCACCGGGGTGGCGTCGGCGGCGGGCGCGGCAGCGGCCGGAGCGGCAGCCGGGGCGGCGGCCACGGGGGCCGGCGCGGCGACGGGCGCCTCGGCGACCGGGGCGGGGGCGGCCGGAGCGGCCTCCGCGACCGGGGCGGCGGCGGCGACCGGCGCACCGGAACCGTCGTCGATGATCGCCAGCTCGGCGCCGACCGCGACGGTCTCGTCCTCGCCGACCTTGATCGAGGCCAGGATGCCCGAGGCCGGAGCCGGGATCTCGGTGTCGACCTTGTCGGTCGAGACCTCGAGCAGCGGCTCGTCGACCTCGACCCGGTCACCCTCGGCCTTCAGCCAGCGGGTGACGGTGCCTTCGGAAACGCTCTCGCCCAGCGCGGGCAGTGTTACTGAGACCGCCATGGTTTCAGCGACTCCTATCAAGTCTTGCGTACAGGAATGGGTGAACTGCCGGGGATGAGCGCGGATCAGTCGTGCGCGTGCAGCGGCTTGCCGGCCAGCGCCAGGTGCGCCTCGCCGAGGGCCTCGGACTGCGACGGGTGCGCGTGGATGAGCTGCGCGACCTCGGAGGGCAGCGCCTCCCAGTTGTAGATCAGCTGGGCTTCGCCGACCTGCTCACCCATGCGGGCACCGACCATGTGGACACCCACCACGGCGCCGTCCTTGACCTGGACCAGCTTGATCTCGCCGGCGGTCTTGAGGATCTTGCTCTTGCCGTTGCCGGCCAGGTTGTACTTGAGCGTGACGACCTTGTCCTTGCCGTACAGCTCGACGGCCTTGGCCTCGGTGATGCCGACGGAGGCCACCTCCGGGTTGCAGTAGGTGACCCGCGGCACGCCGTCGTAGTCGATCGGCACGGCCTTGAGGCCGGCCAGCCGCTCGGCGACCAGGATGCCCTCGGCGAAGCCGACGTGCGCCAGCTGCAGGGTCGGGACCAGGTCACCGACGGCCGAGATGGTCGGCACGTTGGTACGCATGTACTCGTCGACCAGGACGTAGCCGCGGTCCATCGCGACCCCGGCCTCCTCGTAGCCGAGACCGGCCGAGACCGGGCCGCGGCCGATGGCGACCAGCAGCAGGTCGGCGTCGATCTGCTTGCCGTTCTCGGTGGAGACCCGGACGCCGTCCTGGGTGTACTCGACACCGGAGAAGCGGGCCTTCAGCTCGAACTTGATGCCGCGCTTGCGGAAGGCGCGCTCCAGCAGCTTGGAGGAGTTCTCGTCCTCCAGCGGGGCCAAGTGCGGCAGGGCCTCGACGATGGTGACCTCGACGCCGAAGGACTTCCAGACCGAGGCGAACTCGACACCGATCACGCCGCCGCCGAGGATGACGGCCGACTTCGGGATGCGGTCGAGCTTGAGCGCGTGGTCCGAGGAGATCACGCGGTCGCCGTCGATGTTCAGGCCGGGGATCGACTTCGGCACCGAGCCGGTGGCGAGGACGATGTGACGTCCCTCCACCCGCTGGCCGTTGACGTCCACCGAGGTCTGCGAGGAGAGCCGGCCCTCGCCCTGGATGAAGGTGACCTTGCGGGAGGCCACCAGGCCCTGCAGGCCCTTGTACAGGCCGGCGATCACGTCGTCCTTGTACTTGTGGACGCCGTTGATGTCGATGCCCTGGAACGTGGCCAGGACGCCGAACTCGGCGGCTTCCTTGGTCTCGTCGGCGATCTCGGCCGCGTGCAGCAGGGCCTTGGTCGGGATGCAGCCGCGGTGCAGGCAGGTGCCGCCCAGCTCACCCTTCTCGATCAGCGCAACGCTCAGACCCAGCTGCGCTGCACGGAGCGCCGCGGCGTAACCGCCGCTTCCGCCTCCGAGAATGACTACGTCGAAAACGGTGCTGGCGTCGTTCGCCACGTCACGTCCTCCATGCAAAGGGGTGCGGTTCGCCGGGCCGGTCGCGGTCCGGTGGGGCAGGGCGCCCTTGTAAGGCGCCCAGTCGTCCGGGAGTACATCCTCGCACTTGTTCGCGGCGGCTGATGGCCGGGGCTGCCCCGGACAGCACGGCCGGTTGCCAGGAGGGCTGCCGGAGGTCCCGTACGCCAGGGTATATCCGCAGCTCACAGCCGTGCGACCAACCGGGGGAGGGCAGGCGGGGGCGGCCGGAAGGTCAAGGTGTTCCACCGTACGGAACAAAGTTTCGCCCGCGGCGAACACGCGTTGTCAGAAACGGTCGAATCCACTACTGGTCGGTAACCGAAAACAGCGGGGCCCGGCGCCACCCGGCGCCGGGCCCCGCTGGTGCTCGGGGAGGTCAGGCCGCGCCGTTGGCGGCGGTGTCCTCGGCGAACCGGAGCAGGGTGCGGATCGCGCTGCCGGTGCCGCCCCGGGGGGTGTAGCCGAACGGCCCGCCCTCGTGGAACGCCGGGCCCGCGATGTCCAGGTGCGCCCAGTCGATGCCCTCGGCGACGAACTCCTTCAGGAACAGACCGGCGACCAGGCCGCCACCCATCCGCTCACCCATGTTGGCGAGGTCGGCGATGGTGGTCTCGGTCATGCCCTTGCGCAGCTCGACCGGCAGCGGCATCGGCCAGGACTGCTCGCCGGCCGCCTCGGCGGTGGCGTGCAGGCGGTCGCGCAGCTCGTCGGTGTTGGCCATCACACCGAAGATCCGGTTGCCCAGGGCCAGCACCATGGCGCCGGTCAGGGTGGCGACGTCGACGATCACGTCGGGCTGCTCCTCGCCGGCCCGGACGATCGCGTCGGCCAGCACCAGGCGGCCCTCGGCGTCGGTGTTCAGCACCTCGACGGTCTTGCCGCCGTACATCCGGAGCACGTCACCCGGGCGGGTGGCGGTGCCGGACGGCATGTTCTCGGCCAGCGCGAGCCAGGCGGTCACGTTGACCTGGAGGCCGAGCCGCTTGGCCGCGACCACGGTGGCGAACACGGCGGCGGCGCCGGCCATGTCGCACTTCATGGTCTCGTTGTGGCCGGCCGGCTTGAGCGAGATGCCGCCCGAGTCGTAGGTGATGCCCTTGCCGACGAAGGCGAGGGTGGCCTTGGCCTTCGGGTGGGTGTACGCCACCTTCACCAGCCGGGGCGGGTTGGCCGAGCCGGTGCCGACGCCGAGCAGGCCGCCGAAGCCGCCCTTGGCGAGCGCCTTCTCGTCCAGCACCTCGACCTTGAGGCCGTGCTCCTTGCCGGCCGCCTGGGCGATCGCGGCGAAGGACTTCGGGTTGAGGTCGTTCGGCGCGGCGTTGACCAGGTCGCGGGCGCGGTTGATCTCCTCGCCGACGGCGGTGGCGCGCTCGACGGCGGCCTTGGCGTCCTTGCTGCCCTTGCGCTCGGTCAGCACGACCAGCTCGCCGACCGGTGCCTTGCCCTCGCCGGTGCGGTAGGTGCCGTACGAGTACGCGCCGAGCAGGCCGCCCAGGGCGACCGCCTCGATCTCCTCAGCGGAGCCGGCGGGCAGCGCCAGCGCGGCCTTCTTGGCGCCCGCGAGGGTGCGGGCGGCGACGCCGGCCGCCTTGCGCAGGGTCTCCAGCGAGTGGCCCTGCTCGGCCTCGCCGAGGCCGACCGCGAGCACGAGCGGAGCCTTGACCCCTGCGGGAGCGGGAAGCTTGACCGCCTCGCCCTCGGCACCCGTCGCGCCCAGGGTGGCGAGCAGCTCGGCCAGCTTGCCGTCGAACGCCTCGGCCACGGCCTCCGAGCCGGTCGCGAGCAGCAGGCCCTTCGGGCCCTTGGCCACGCCGATCACCAGGGCGTCCGCGCGCAGCGAGGCGGCGGAGGAGGTGCTCACAGACAGTGCAGTCACTAAACGATCCTGTTCTTTCGCGGTCCAAGCCGGGTGCGGCGCCGATGCCGCACCGGCAACGACCCCGGGCGTGCTCCGCTGGAACAGGGCGCAGGGGTCACGGTGCTCACCGCATGGTAGTCCGCATGCTGGGATACCGCCGCCCCGGCTGCCCATCTGATCCGGTCACGGTGCGTGAGGAGGAGCCACCGACCCCCGGCCGCTAGCTCTCTGACGAGGCGTCAGAGGAGGGCCAGGGCGACCAGGGCCCCGGTGGCGGCGGTCTCCGCCGCCGCGCCGAGCACGTCACCGGTGATCCCGCCGAACCGCCGGACGCAGCGGCGCAGCAGCAGTCCGGCGCAGAGCAACCCCGCGGTCAGCGCGAGCGGCAGTGCGGGGGACATCAGGTACAGCCCGAGGGCCAGGAGTGCCGACAGCCCGAGGGCGGCGGGCCACCGCACCGTGGCGGCGACCATCGCGCCGAGCCCGCCCGGCCGGGCGGCCGGGACCGAGTGCAGGCAGCCCCAGGTGAGCGCGGCGCGGGCGGCCAGCGCGGCGGTCAGCACGGCGAGTGCGCCGCGCCACGGGGAGAGCTCGAACTGCCCGGCCAGCGCGGCGATCTGAGCCAGCAGCACCAGCAGCAGCGTCAGGACGCCGAACGGGCCGATGTCCGACTGCTTCATGATCCGCAGCGCGTCCTCGGCCGGTTTCCCGCTGCCGAGCCCGTCCGCCACGTCCGCCAGGCCGTCCAGGTGCAGCCCCCGGGTCAGCCCGGCCAGGACGGCCACCGCCGTCACCGCGCCGAGCAGCGGCCCGCCGCGCCAGGCGAGCAGGGCGCCCGCGCCCGCCGCGACCGTGCCGAGCACCAGCCCGACCAGCGGGGCGGCCAGCATCGCCCGCCCGCCGGTCTCCCGGTCCCAGCGGTCCACCCGGACCCGCAGCACCGACAGCGTGCCGAAGGCGAACCGCAGTCCGTCGAACATCAGCCCCGGGTGAGCAGCTCGGCCGCGGTCGGCAGCCGAGGCGGCTCGACCGGGCCGCGCTCGGCCACGGTCATCGCCGGGACCTCGGCGGGGTCGGCCAGGGTGTCGGCGGCGGCCTGCAGCAGCGGCAGCGCGAGCAGGGCGCCGACGCCCTCGCCCATCGTGACGTCCAGGCCCTGAAGGGGCGTCAGGGTCAGCCGGTCGTACGCCTTCGCCTGGGCGGGCTCGCCGGTGGACTGCCCGGCCCGCCACCACTCGGGGGCCCGGAAGGCGATCCGCTGGGCGACCAGCGCGCAGGCGGCCGAGACCACGCCGTCCAGCACCACCGGCAGCTTGCGGGCGGCGGACTGGAGCAGGAAGCCGGTGATCGCGGCGAAGTCCGCGCCGCCGACGGCGGCGAGCAGCGCGAGCTGGTCACCGAGCACCGGGCGGGCCCGGCGCAGCGAGTCGCGGACGGCCGCGCACTTGACCATCCAGGTCCGGTCGTCGACGCCCGAGCCCCGGCCGGTGACGGCCGCCGCGTCCGTCCCGCACAGCGCGCCGACCAGGACGGCGGCCACGGTGGTGGAGCCGACCCCGAGGTCGCCCAGCACCACCAGGTCGGTCCCGGCGTCGGCCTCCTCGTCGGCGATCGCCATCCCGGCCCGGAACGCCTCGATCGCCTCGGCCTCGCTGAGCGCGTTCTCCTGGTCGATCCGGCCGGAGCCCCGGCGGACCCGGAAGCGGCTCACCTCGGCCGGGAACTCGCCCGGATCGGCGTCCACCGCGACGTCCACCACCCGCAGCCCGGCGCCGTACCGGCGGGCCAGCACGGCCACCGGGGCGGTGCCGTCCAGCACCGCGTGCACCCGGCGGGCGGTGCCGCCGTCGGCGGGCAGCCGGGAGACGCCGGCCGCGGCGATCCCGTGGTCCGCCGCGAACAGCAGCACCTTGGTGGCGGTCAGCGGCTTCACCGGCGAGCTGCCCTGTACGGAAGCCAGCCAGCTGCCCAGTTCCTCCAGCTGCCCGAGGCCGCCGCGCGGCTTGTCGAGCTGCTGCCAGCGCTCCTCGCCGGCCCGGCGAGCGCTCTCGTCGGGGCGCTCCACGAGGGAGGAGAAAGTGTCGAGATCCACGGTGGTGTCCATCGTCCGGAAGGCTACACGCCAGTGGGTTTGACGGTCAGTACCTGCCCCGCGACCACCAGCAGGACCTGCTCCGAGGCGTCGGCGACCGCCATGTTCAGCCGCCCCAGGGTGTCCCGGAACCGCCGCCCGGCCGCAGTGGCCGGGACCACGCCCATCCCCACCTCGTTGCTCACCGCGATCACCTGACGGCCGGTCACCCGCCAGGCTGCCGCGAGCGCGTCGCAGCGCCGCTGCACGGCGGTCTCCGCGCCGTCGTACCAGGCGTCGTCGTCCCAGGCCCCGCACTCGTCCATCACGGCGGTCAGCCAGAGCGCCAGGCAGTCGATCAGCACCGGCGCCGGGTCGGCCCGGTCCGCCAGTACGGCCTCCAGCGCGCAGGTCTCGGCGGTCCGCCAGCTCGCCGGGCGGCGCTCCCGGTGCAGTTCGACCCGCCGGGCCCAGTCCTGGTCGCCGTCCCGCCGGCCGCTGGTGGCCACGTACAGCACGTCGGAGTGGTCGGCCAGCAGCTGCTCGGCCCGGGTGGACTTGCCCGACCGGGCGCCGCCGAGGATCAGGGTGCGGGGGAGTGCCATACCGCCCATCCTCTCCCACGAGGCTTGGGGCGCCGCCGGGCGGGCACGCTAACCTGCGCAGCAGAACCGAGAAGCGAGGAGCCGGGCATGGTCTGGACGTGGCGGTACGAGAAGGCGGACGGCACCCTCGTCCAGCAGCCCGGCGAGCAGGAGGAGTTCCCCGGGCAGGGGGACGCCGAGTCCTGGATCGGCGAGGAGTGGAAGGACCTGCTGTCGAAGGGCATCGAGCAGGTCGTCCTGCTGGACGACGGCAAGGTGATCTACACCATGAGCCTTCAGGAAGGCTGAGGGTCCGTCACTTCGCGCCGACCAGGTGCAGCAGGGCCGCGACCTGACGGTACGGATCCTGCTGCCCGGCGCGCTCCTCGGCGTCCAGCAGCTGGGCCAGCTGGCGGCCGTCCACCGGGGCCTGGTGGTCCGGTGTGGTGTCGGTGAAGACCCGCACCCCGTACCAGCAGCGCAGTGGGACGGCGATCTCGGCCAGCGTGGTGATCAGGTCCAGGAGCCGGTCGGCGCGGGCGGTCAGGCCGAGGCGGTTGATGTACCGGGTGGTGTCGAAGGCGTCCAGGGTGGTGCGCCAGTCGCCGGTCAGCCCCGGGCGCAGGGCCAGCGCGTCGGCGTTCCGGACCACCAGCGAGAGCACGCCGCCGGGGGCCAGCAGCCGGGCCAGCGAGGCCAGCATCGGGTCGGGGTCGGAGAGGTACATCAGGACGCCGTGGCAGAGCACCACGTCGAAGCTGCGCGGGCCGAACCAGCGCCCGACCTGGTGGCAGTCGCCGCCCAGCAGCTGGACCCGCTCGCGGACCGACTGCGGCTCGGCCGCCAGCGCGGCCTGGGCCGCGCCGAGCGTCACCGGGTCCGGGTCGAGGCCGGTCACCAGGTGGCCGGCCCGGGCCAGCCGGAGCGCCTGGGTGCCCTGGCCGCAGCCTACGTCCAGCACCCGCAGGCCGGTCAGCCCGGTCAGCTGGTCGGCCAGCTGACGGGCCACCAGCTCCTGCCGGACCAGGTTGCGGAGCCCGCCCTGCCGCTCCAGCCAGGTGGCCGCGGTGGGCAGCGAGCCCCGGGTGGGCAGCCGGTCGTGCACCCCGCCGCCCTGTCCGGGCAGGCCGGGGCCGCCGGACCAGCCCTCAGCCGTCCAGGGCTGGGCCCAGGACGGCTGCTGCACGGGCTCGGCGGTCAGGGCTTCTCGCCCCGCTTGACCTGCGGCTTCGGCAGTCGCAGGCGGCGCATCTGGAGCGTGCGCATCAGGCCGTACGGCACCGCGCCCTTGGTGTTCTGGCCGGGGAAGTTGGCGGCCAGCGCCTTGCGCAGGCCGAAGCCGAGGCGCAGGAAGTCGGCGATCACCAGCACGAAGAAGACCGCGAAGAGCAGGGTGGAGAGCAGCTTCAGCAGATTCGACGGGACCACGCTGAGGATCAGCACCAGCACCGCGTACGGCAGGAAGAACTCGGCGAGCGACCAGCGCGAGTCGATGTAGTCCCGCGCGAAGCGGCGCACCGGGCCCTTGTCACGGGCCGGGAGGTAGCGCTCGTCGCCCTCCAGCAGCGCGGTGCGCTGCTTCTCCCGCTCGGAGCGCATCCGCTCGCGGGACTGCTTGGCGGCCTCCTTGCGGTCCTTGGGGACCGTCACCCGGGTGCGGCGGTGGGCCTCGGCCTCACTGCGCTTGGGGGTGGGCCGGCCCTTGGGGGCCTGCGGGTCACGGGGCAGGTGGTCGTCCTGCTCGGCCAGCGCGGTGGCGGAGGAGGAGGCATCGTCTGAGCGGCGTCGGAACACACCACCAGCCTACGTGGTCGGTCCCGGCAAATCGGTGTGGCCTTGGACCCAAACACATATCGAATGACGTCGGAGTGTCCCCTAGGCGTCCCCGGGCGTTCGGCGGATCATGGTCAGGGTCGTCTCCACCCAGGGGATGAGGCCGGAGCTTTTCGGCTGTAGCAGGCTTGTTGCAGGCAGGAGCACTGCGGCGGGCAGGCCGCCGCGCATAGACTCGATCCTGTCCAGCACGAGTCGGAACCGCAGGCCCGAGAAGGGGGCACCCGAGGCCCATGAGCGACGGAATCATGAAGCGTATGGGGCTGATTTTCCGCTCCAAGGCGAACAAGGCCCTGGACCGCGCGGAGGACCCCCGCGAGACGCTCGACTACTCCTACCAGAAGCAGCTCGAACTGCTGCAGAAGGTGCGCAGGGGCGTCGCCGACGTGGCCACCTCGCGCAAGCGGCTGGAGCTCCAGCTCACCCAGCTGCAGCAGCAGTCCGCCAAGTACGAGGACCAGGGCCGCAAGGCGCTCTCGCTCGGCCGGGAGGACCTCGCCCGCGAGGCCCTGACCCGCAAGGCCAACATGCAGTCGCAGATCACCGACCTGGAGGTGCAGTACCAGCAGCTCCAGGCCGAGGAGGAGAAGCTCACGCTCGCCTCCCAGCGGCTGCAGGCCAAGGTGGACGCCTTCCGGACCAAGAAGGAGACCATCAAGGCCACCTACACCGCGGCCCAGGCGCAGACCCGGATCGCGGAGTCGTTCTCGGGCATCTCCGAGGAGATGGGCGACGTCGGTCTGGCGATCCAGCGGGCCGAGGACAAGACCGCCCAGATGCAGGCCAGGGCCGGGGCGATCGACGAGCTGCTGGCCTCCGGCGCGCTCGACGACGCCAGCGGTCTCGGCCGCAAGGACGACATCGAGGCCGAGCTGGAGCGGGTGGCCGGCGGCAGCGACGTCGAGCTGGAGCTGGCCCGGATGAAGGCCGAGCTGACCGGCGGTTCGCCGGCGGCGCCCCAGCAGGCGATCGAGCAGGGCAAGCAGGACACTCCTCCCACGATCAACTACAACAAGTAACCCCCGACGCAGGGAGACCACCGGCATGATCATGCGGGTCATGGGCGAGGGCCAGTTCCAGGTGGCCGAGAGTCACCTCAACCGGCTCAACCAGCTGGACGACGAACTCCTCGCCGCACTCGACTCGGGGGACGAACAGCAGTTCCGGGCGGCGCTCGGGACTCTGCTCGACGCGGTCAAGGAGTACGGCACGCCGTTGCCGGACGACTCGCTGGAGCCGTCCGACCTGATCCTGCCGGATCCGGAGGCGTCGCTGGACGAGGTCCGGGCGCTGCTGCGGGACGAGGGGGACGGGCTGATCCCCGGTCTCCCGGAGTGAACTGAGACGACGGAGGGCGGGCCCCACCAGGGGGCCCGCCCTCCGTCGTGCGTCGGCTACGGCAGGGCCAGCATCCGGTCCAGCGCGGCCTTGGAGTACTTGGCGACCTCCGGGTCCACGGTGATCACGTTCGGCACCCGGCCGTCGACCAGCGACTCCAGCGCCCAGACCAGGTGCGGCAGGTCGATCCGGTTCATGGTGGAGCAGAAGCAGACCGCCCGGTCCAGGAAGACGACCTCCTTGTCCGGGTGCGCCTTGGCCAGCCGACGTACCAGGTTGAGCTCGGTGCCGATGGCCCACTTGGAGCCGGGCTCGGCGGCGTCCAGCGCCTTGATGATGTACTCGGTCGAGCCGACCAGGTCGGCCGCGTCGACCACCTCGTACTTGCACTCCGGGTGCACCAGCACGTTCACGCCGGGGATCCGGGCCCGGACGTCGTTCACCGAGTCCAGGGTGAAGCGGCCGTGCACCGAGCAGTGCCCGCGCCAGAGGATCATCTTGGCGTTCCGCAGCTCCTCGACGGTCAGGCCGCCGTTCGGCTTGTGCGGGTTGTAGAGCACGCAGTCGTCCAGCGAGAATCCCAGGTCGCGGACGGCGGTGTTCCGGCCGAGGTGCTGGTCCGGCAGGAACAGCACCTTCTCGCCCTGCTCGTACGCCCAGGTGAGCGCGCGCTCGGCGTTCGAGGAGGTGCAGATGGTGCCGCCGTGCTTGCCGGTGAACGCCTTGATGTCGGCGGAGGAGTTCATGTACGAGACCGGGACGGTCACGTCGGCTATACCGGCCTCGGTGAGCACGTCCCAGCACTCGGCGACCTGCTCGGCGGTGGCCATGTCGGCCATCGAACAGCCGGCCGCCAGGTCCGGGAGGATGACCTGCTGGGCGCTGCTGGTGAGGATGTCGGCCGACTCGGCCATGAAGTGCACGCCGCAGAAGACGATGTACTCGGCCTCCGGCTTGTTGGCGGCGTCCCGGGCGAGCTTGAACGAGTCGCCGGTCACGTCGGCGAACTCGATCACCTCGTCGCGCTGGTAGTGGTGGCCCAGGATGAAGACCCGGTCCCCCAGGGCGGCCTTGGCGGCGCGGGCGCGCTCGACCAGGTCGGGGTCGGAGGCGGGCGGCAGGTCGCCGGGGCACTCGACGCCGCGCTCGCTGTTCGGGTCGGCCTCGCGGCCGAGCAGCAGCAGAGCGAGCGGCGTCGGGGTGGGATCGACGCCGTAGGTCTCGGTGGTGGTGGTCACGGGCGGGTGCCCTCCTGTGCGGCGGAGCTCTGAGCTGGGGCCATGCCTTTTCGTCTATCTGACACTATCTATGATAACCCGTTCGCGTCACTCTGACGACGGCCAACGTGTCGATGTGACGAGAACCGCGCGCCGCTACGGCGTGTTCCCCGCGCCGTCGGGTTGGCTACCGGGCATGAAGGCAATCGCGATCAGGCAGTACGGCGGCCCCGAGGTCGTCGAGTGGACCGAGCTCCCCGACCCCAAGGTCGGACCGGACTCCGTCCTGGTCCGGGTGAAGGCCGCCGGGGTCAACCCGGTCGACTGGAAGATCCGGGAGGGCCTGCTGGACGGCATCCTGGACGCGCACTTCCCGCTGATCATGGGCTGGGACCTGGCCGGGGTGGTGCAGGCCGTCGGTGGCGGGGTGACCGAGTTCCGCCCCGGCGACGAGGTGATCGGCTACGTCCGCAAGGACGGCGTCGAGCACGGCACGTACGCCGAGCTGGTCGCCGCCCCGGTCCGCACCCTGGCCCGGAAGCCCGCCGCCCTGGACTGGGCCCAGGCCGGCGGGCTGCCGCTGGCGGGGCTGACGGCCTATCAGTCGCTGGTCAAGGCGCTCGGGGTGCAGCCCGGCGAGACCGTGCTGGTGCACGCCGCCGCCGGGGGAGTGGGGGTGCTCGCGGTGCAGATCGCCGGCGCCGTCGGGGCCCGGGTGATCGGGACCGCGAGCGAGCGCAACCACGCGTTCCTGCGCGGGCTCGGCGTCGAGCCGGTCGAGTACGGGGACGGGCTGGCCGACCGGGTCCGGGCGCTCGCCCCCGACGGGGTGGACGCTGCCCTCGACCTGGTCGGCGGCGACGCGGTCGAGGTCTCCGCCACCCTGCTCAAGGACCCCACCCGGATCGCCTCCGTCGCCGACTACGGCGTCGTCGCCAGGGGCGGCCACTACGTCTGGGTCCGCCCCGACGCCGCCGACCTCACCGAACTCGCCCGCCTCGCCGACACCGGCCGCCTCACCGTCCCGATCGCCTCCACCTTCCCCCTCGCCCAGGCCGCCAGCGCCCAGGCCCTCAGCGCGGAGGGCCGGACCCGGGGCAAGATCGTCCTCCTGGTCGACTGAGCGCTCCTCTCGGCTCCGGCAGTTACCGTCCGGGGGCTCGGGGAACTGCGACGCCGGCCCTTGCAAGGTCACCGTCGCGGAGGTGGTCAGGCACTTTCGCGGTGACCCGCACGCCAGATCTCCTCGCAGTTCCCCGAGCCCCTGGGTCGTGCAACCGAACGCCCTGCCACAGGTGCGGCCCCGGGGCCCGGAGGGTGCAAAATGGTGCGGCGTTTCGTTTCTTCCGATGGAGAGCCTCCCCCATGAGCACCAACAGACCGTCAGAACCGGGCGGGGCCTCCCTGGACGAGACGGACCGGCTGCTGCTGGCCCACCTGAGCCGGGACGGCCGGGCGTCGTACGCCGAGATCGGCCTGCTCGCCAACCTCTCGGCCACCGCCGTCCGCCGCCGGATCGACCGGCTCCGGGCCCGGGGCGTGGTCCGCGGGTTCACCGTCGTGCTGGACCCCGACGTGCTGGGCTGGCAGACCGAGGCGTTCGTCGAGGTGTACTGCCGGGAGCGGACCGCGCCGGAGGAGATCCTGGCCAGTCTGCGGCAGTTCCCCGAGGTGGTGGCGGCGTGGACGGTGACCGGTGACCCGGACGCCCTGGTGCACCTGCGCGCCGTCGACACCCGCCACCTGGAGGCGGTCATCGAGCGGATCCGCAAGGAGCCCGGCGTCCAGCGCAGCCGCAGCTCCGTGGTGCTCTCCCGGCTGATCGGCTGACCGCCCGCCGGAGCCGCCGCCCGACCCGGACGGACCAGTCCGCCGTACCGCGCAGGAAAGCTGCGCCGCCCCGGTCGAACGCGCTCGAATCCGGCCCGACCTGCCGGGTTCCGACGCGCGCGGGCGCACTCCCGCTGCCTAGGCTGATCTTGTCCGGCCGGCTCCACCTGCCCCGGCCCTCCCATGACACCCACTCAGTGAGAGGGACAGCCATGTCCGCAGCCCCCGACCGCATGCACCGGCCCGACAACGAGCTGGTCGACCTGGTGTTCAACTACATGCGGGAGCGGCTGCAGTACGACCCCGTACCGCTCGACCACCCCGGTGACGGCGAGCACCTGAAGGCCCAGCTGGCCGGTCTGCTGAACCCGACCGGCAACGACCCGGCCGACGTGCTCAAGCTGTACGACCACGAGCTGTCCCGCGCGGTGATCTCCGCCGACAGCCCGCGGTACCTGTCGTTCATCCCGTGCGCCCCCACCAAGGCCGCGCTGCTGTTCGACATGGTGGTCTCCTGCGCCTCGCTGCAGGGCATCTCCTGGCTGGAGGCGGCCGGCGCGATCGCCGCCGAGAACCAGGTGCTCCGGCTGATAGCGGATCGGGCCGGCCTGCCCGACAGCGCGGGCGGCACCTTCGTCTCCGGTGGCTCGGCGGGCAACCTGTCCGCGCTGGTGGTCGCCCGGGACACCGCCCGGCGGCGGCTCGGCCCGGATGCCAAGCTGCGGATCGCGGTCTCCGACCAGGTGCACTCCTCGGTCAAGAACACCTTCAACATCATCGGCGTCGAGGCGTTCAAGGTCCCGGCCGTCGACCGCCGCTTCACCGGCGAGGCCCTGCGCGCCGCACTGGCCGCCGACCCGAACCCCGAGACCGTGATCGCCGCCGTCGGCACCGCGGGCACCACCAACGAGGGCATCGTGGACGACCTGGCGGGCATCGCCGAGGTCACCCGCGAGTACGGCCTGTGGTTCCACGTGGACGGCGCGTACGGCGGGGCCGGGCTGTTCGCCCCGTCCGTCCGGGAGCGCTACAACGGCATCGAGCACGCCGACTCGTTCGTGGTGGACCCGCACAAGTGGCTGTTCGCGCCGTTCGACTGCGCCGCGCTGATCTACCGCAACCCGCAGCTGGCCCGCGCCGTGCACACCCAGGACGCCTCCTACCTGGACGTGCTGCACACCGAGGGCGACGAGTGGAACCCCACCGACTACGCCTACCACCTGACCCGCCGGGCCCGCGGTCTGCCGCTCTGGTTCTCGCTCGCGGTGCACGGCACCCAGGCGTACACCGACGCGATCGAGGCCGGCCTCACGCTGGCCCGGGAGAGCGCCGCGCTGATCGAGCGGACCGAACACCTGGAGCTCCTGATGGAGCCCCAGCTCTCCTCGGTCTGCTTCCGCCGCACCGGCTGGACCCGGGAGGACTACTACCGCTGGTCCCAGCAGCTGCTGGCCGACCAGATCGGCTTCGTCACCCCGACCGGCTGGGACGGTGAGACGGTGGCCCGGTTCGCCTTCCTGCACCCCGGCACCACGATGGAGATGGTCGAGGAGATCCTCGCCACCATGCGTTAGCGGGCCCGGGGCGGGCGGTCGAAGACGCAGTCGCCGCACAGGCCCGCCCCCGGCACCCGGTAGTACAGGCAGCAACTGGTCCGGCGCCCCGCCGAGGTGAGCGCACCCCGCAGCGGGGGCCGGTCCAGCAGTTCGGCCGCCGGTCCGCCGCCGGACCGCAGGACCCGTACCGCGCCCGCCAGCGCCGAGGCCGCGTTCCCCCACAGCAGCCCCTCGGCCACCGGGGTCACCGCCCGGATGCCCGCCGCCAGCGGGGCCAGCTGCCGCTCCACCACCGTCCGGTGCAGCGCCGCCGCCAACGGGCCGTCGGGCAGCAGCACCCCCGGCACCCAGAGCTCCAGCGAACCGCCGGGCGGCAGCCGCCAGTACGACCGGTCGTAGTCCGGCACCACCCCGCCCAGTACGGCCGTGCCAAGCGCCACCGACCAGAGCCGGGCGGCCACCCCGAGCTGCGCCACCGAGGCGGCCACCCGGGGCTCGTCCGTCCCGAGCCGCTCGCCGACCTCGGCGATCCGCCGTCGCCAGAACTCCGGCGCGGCCAGCTCGGCCAGCGGTCGGAAGCCGTCTGGCAGCGGGCCCTCGACGGTGGCGAAGAACGGGCCGACGGCGGCGGCCCGGCGCAGCGCATGCCCGGCGTCCGGCTCCCCGGTCACAGGAAGGCGGGGTTGGGGATGTACGGGGCGGGCGGCCGCATCCCGCGCACCGCGAGGTAGCCCTCGGTGGAGAGCGACAGGCCGACCTCCAGGCCGACGTCCACCGCCCACTCCTGCTCGGCGGTCAGGTAGTCGATCACCACCTCCGCCCCGTCCGGGGTACGGGCCAGCGCCTCGCGCAGCAGCCGGGTGGCGATCCGCTTGGAGGTGGCGGCCAGCAGCTTCACCGCGCCGCCGGTCCGGTAGCAGTAGCCGCTGCCCGCCAGGGTGTCGGCGATCAGCAGCTCGTCGTAGTGCGCCAGCATGAAGTCGTGGTCCACCCCGTGGGCCGCGCCCCGGACCCGGCGGTCGACCGAGTCCAGCAGGTGACGGTGGGTCGGATTGCCCGGGTGCACCGGGATGTCGCCCGGGTCGAGCAGTCCGTCCCGGTCCACCGTCCCGGTCAGTTTCATCGCCGGGTGCAGGGTGAACCCGGCCCGCCGGTAGCGGCGGGCGGCGGCGGGGGAGGACGAGGCGCAGAGCATCCCGCGCAGGCAGCCCCGGCCGTGGCCGGCGGCCTGCTCCAGCAGCAGCCGACCGACCCCCTGGCCCTGGGCGCTCGGCAGCACCGCGAACAGTGACAGCAGCCACAGTCCCTCCCGCCGCATGGACAGTGCCACCCCGACCGCCTCGCCGTCCTGCTCGGCGACCCAGCAGCCCGGCTGGTCGTGCCGGATCGCGTGCACCGCCCTGGCCAGCTCCCGGACCAGCTGGGCCGGGTCCGGTGGCGGGCCGTCGTCCCGGCCCGCCAGGTCGCGGAAGGCCGCCCGGCTCACCGCTTCGACGGCCGCGGCGTCGGCGGAGGTGTCCTGGAGTTGACGAATGATCACCCCGTCATCCTGCCGTCGCGGCGGCCCCGGGGCGGCACGTTTGGCAGGATCGGACGACGACCACGGTGCACCGGTGTGCGAGCATGGGTGTGTGGGGGAGTGGGTTGCACGACCACGTCCCACGCAGAACCTCAGAAGAACACTGCTCGGGAAATGAATCCGGGTGGCCGCTGGTTGGTACTGGCGGCAGATCGTCGTCACAGACCGGGAGTACACAGATGAGCGTCCAGGACGAGACCACCGTCGAGAGTGGTCTGCTCCTCTCCGATGCCGCCGCGGCCAAGGTCAAGGGGCTGCTGGACCAGGAAGGCCGCGACGACCTCGCGCTGCGCGTCGCCGTGCAGCCCGGTGGCTGCTCGGGCCTGCGCTACCAGCTCTTCTTCGACGAGCGTTCGCTCGACGGCGACGTCGTGAAGGACTTCAACGGCGTCAAGGTCGTGACCGACCGGATGAGCGCCCCCTACCTCGGCGGCGCGACCGTCGACTTCGTCGACACCATCGAGAAGCAGGGCTTCACGATCGACAACCCGAACGCCACCGGCTCCTGCGCCTGCGGCGACTCGTTCAGCTAAGCGGTCCAGCGAAAGGCCCCCGCCACGGCGGGGGCCTTTCGCACGTCCGGGGCCGGCTGCTCAGTGCTGGGGGCCGCCCACCGGGTCCGGGCCCTGGGACCTCGGCAGCTCCTGGTTGGTGGTCTGGTCGAAGACCGTCCGGCCGCCCAGCGGGGTCTTCAGGTCGGCCGACACCTCCTGCTGCTTGGCCAGCGCGACGCACTCGGTGCCCGCCTGCTGGGGCTGCGTCACCACCACCTTGGCCAGCACCGTGCCGGGCTTGGACTCGTCCAGCTTGAGGCCGTACTTCTCGCAGATCCCGCCGTAGAACGTGACCGCCAGCCGCAGGCCGTCCACCCGGTACGCGCTGCCGACCAGTCGGCCGGACGGGTCGGGTTCGCCCACCGCGATGCCCGGCCTGCTCTCGGCCGGGGTCGGTTCGGCGGACGGCTTCGGCGGGCTGGACGGCCGGGGATCCGGGTTGGACGGACTCGCCGACGGGCTCGCGGCCGGGGCGGACGCCGGGGCGCTCGGTGAGCCGGACGATCCGGCGGTCGTACCGGAGGCGCCCGATCCGCAGGCGGTCGCGGCCGCGAGGGCGAGCAGGAGTCCGGCGACGCCGACGGCCCGCCGGGACCGGAGTGGGGTGGCTGCGGTCTTCTGGTCCATGGTGCGCGTTCCTCCCGAGGGCTCAGCACTCCGCCACCGCAGCGGCGCTGTGCGACTTTGACGTGCCCCGGAGGAATCCGGTTCCGTCAGGCGCCGTACTCCGACATCCCGGCCACCAGGCGACGGGTCCTGGACGGCACCGAGACGCCGCTGGGGGCGGCCGGCACCGGCTCGGCGGGGATGGCGTGCGTGGGCCAGAACAGACCCATCCGCCGGGACGAACTCACCAGCGCGTCAAGGGAGTCGGTGTCCACATCGCCCTTCAGGGCGGCAGGGACACGCAGGGTGGGCCGGTTCGGCATCATCGGTCTTCGCTCCGATCGGCGGGCCGTGGAAGCAGTGCCACGGACCAGGACGGGGCGGCTGTTCCGGCCCCGGTATCCCCGACCCTAGATCGGGCCCGGTCGTCGGGCCAGAGCTACCGCGCGGTAGTACTCGGTGGGGTGAGTCCGGAGGCGAGGTGGGCGGGCCACGGCCGGGCCGGTACCGTGGGGAGGTCCATTTCACCGCTGTGCCGGCCACTCGCCCGGCCATCTGAGGAGACCCCGTGCGCATCGCCGTCGCCGGCTCGATCGCCACCGACCACCTGACGACCTTCCCGGGCCGTTTCGCCGACCAGCTGGTCGCCGAGCAGCTGCACACGGTCTCGCTCTCGTTCCTGGTGGACACCCTCGACATCCGCCGCGGCGGGGTCGCCCCGAACATCGCCTTCGGCATGGGCGTGCTGGGCCTGCGGCCGATCCTGGTCGGCGCGGCCGGCGCGGACTTCGAGGAGTACCGCAGCTGGCTGGAGCGGAACGGCGTGGACACCGGCTCCGTGCACATCTCGGAGACCCGGCACACCGCCCGGTTCATGTGCACCACGGACCAGGACCACAACCAGATCGCGTCCTTCTACACCGGCGCGATGGCCGAGGCCCGCAACATCGAGCTCAAGCCGATCCACGACCGCGTCGGCGGCCTCGACCTGGTGCTGATCGGTGCGGACGACCCGCAGGCGATGGTGCGGCACACCCAGGAGTGCCGCACCCGTGGCTACGCCTTCGCCGCCGACCCCTCGCAGCAGCTCGCCCGGCTGGAGGGCGACGACATCCGGGAGATCGTGAACGGCGCCACGTACCTGTTCACCAACGAGTACGAGGCCGCCCTGATCGAGACCAAGACCGGCTGGAGCGCCGAGGAGATCCTCACCCGGGTCGGCACCCGGGTCACCACGCTCGGCGCCAAGGGCGTCCGGATCCAGCGGGCCGGGGAGCCCGACGTCACCGTCGGCTGCCCGGTCGAGGACCGCAAGGCCGACCCGACCGGCGTGGGCGACGGCTTCCGGGCCGGCTTCCTGGCGGGCATCTCCTGGGACCTCGGGCTGGAGCGGTCGGCGCAGATCGGCTGCATGCTCGCCACGCTGGTGATCGAGACGGTCGGCACCCAGGAGTACGAGCTGCGGCACGGGGCGTTCCTGGACCGCTTCGCCGCAGCGTACGGCGACGCGGCGGCGGCGGAGGTGCGCAGCAAGCTGACCGCGTAGGGCCTCTGCAGGTGCTCGGGCAGCTACGGTCAGGGGCTCGGGGCTCTGCTGGTGTGCGGCTCCGCCGCGTGGGCGAGGAGATCGGGCGTTCGGGTCACTGCGAAAGTGCCTGACCACCTACGCAGGGATCACCTTGCAAGGGCTGGCGTCGCAGTTCCCCGAGCCCCTGACCGTAGATGCCGAACCATCTGCCAAGAGTCCGGCGTCGCCCGCGCGGCGGAGCCGCAGATGAGCGGAGCCCCGAGCCCCTGACTCCGTAGCGGGCTGAGCACGCTGCCAACGGGTCGGTGTCGCCCGCGCGGCGGAGCCGCAGATGAGCAGAGCCCCGAGCCCCTGACTCCGTAGTGGGCTGAGCATCCTGCCAACGGGTCGGTGTCGCCCGCGCGGCGGAGCCGCAGATCAGCAGAGCCCCGAGCCCCTGACTCCGTAGCGGGCTGAGCACCTGGCAACAACAGAGCTAAGAGGTGCGGGTGACCAGGTAGGCCGTGCCGTGGGTGAAGCCGTAGTCGGTCGGGGGGGCTTCGCCCGCGTAGGTCTGGGCGCGCATCTGGCACCAGGCGGGGATGTCGAGGCGGGCCGCCTCGTCGTCGGCGAGGACCACGACGGTGCCGCCGGGCGGGACTTCGGTGATCCGTTTGGCGAGTTCGATTACCGGCAGGGGGCACCGCTTGCCGAGCATGTCGAGCACCAGGGTGTCCGAGCCGCCGACCGGGGCGGGCAGGTCGAGGCCGAGGGGGGCCCGGACGTCGGCGACCAGGCGGGGGAGCAGGTCGAGGAAGCGGGTGACGTCCGCCTCGGGGGTGCCGTTCGGCAGCGAGATCCGGATGTTTCCCTCGGTCAGTACGCCCATCGCGGCCAGCACGTGGCTGGGCGTCAGCGTGCTGGAGGTGCAGGAGGAGCCGGAGGAGACCGCGAAGCCGGCCCGGTCGAGTTCGGTGAGCAGGACCTCGCCGTCGACGTAGAGGCAGGAGAAGGTGACCAGGTGGGGGAGCCGGTGGACCGGGTCGCCGACCACCTCCACCTCGGGGACCAGCTGCGGCACCTGACGGCGGATCCGTTCCACCAGGGCGTGCAGCCGGGCGTTCTCGGCCGCCGCCTCGGCCCGGACGGCCCGCAGCGAGGCGGCGGCCGCCACGATCGCGGGGACGTTGACGTAGCCGGGGACCCGGCCGTTCTCCCGTTCGTCGGCGGGCAGCGGCGAGGCGTACCGGACGCCCTTGCGGACGGCGAGCACGCCGACCCCGGCCGGGCCGCCCCACTTGTGGGCGCTCGCGGTGAGCAGGGACCAGCCGCCGGGGACGGGGAGCCGGCCGACCGACTGGGCGGCGTCCACCAGCAGCGGGACGTCGCCCAGCAGGGCGGCGGTCTCCTCGACCGGCTGGCGGGTGCCGACCTCGTGGTTGGCGGACTGGAGTACGGCCAGCGCGGTGTCCGGCCGGACCAGGGCGGCGAACTCGGGGGCGGAGACCCGCCCCTGGCGGTCCACCGGGGCCACCGAGACGCTGCCGCCGTCCGCCGCCACCCGTTCGGCGGTGTGCAGCACGCTGGAGTGCTCGACGGCCGAATGGAGCAGGTGACGTCCCGTCCGGCGACGACCGGTCAGCGCACCGAGCATCCCCAACTGGACGGCCTGGGTGCCGCTCCCGGTGAAGGAGACCTCGTCGGCGCGGCAGCCGAGCACCTCGGCGACGGTCTCCCGGGCCGCGTCCAGCAGCATCCGGGCCTGCCGCCCGGACCGGTACAGCCGGGCCGGGTCGGCCCAGCCCTCGTCCAGGGCGGCGGTCAGCGCCTGCCGGGCGACGGGGTGCAGCGGTGCGGTGGAAGCCACGTCGAAGTAGGACACGGCCACACCTTAGGCCGACCGGCAACCGGGGGGTGGCGTCGCGGCGCCGGGGCCCGCACCTCACCGGCTTCTCGTCGGTCGCCGATGCTCCGCAGGGACTCCCTCCACGGCGCCGCCGGGGCATACACCCCACCACCGCTCCTTCGCCCACCCTCGATTGCCGGTCGGCCTCACTCACCGTCAGGCAGCACCCCTTTTGTGCCGGTTCATGGGCACCTGGCCGAGTGCCCGACGGTCCGTCACCCGCGGGTCCAGGGGCCGTCGTCCGGGTCTCCGTGCGAGCCTCGAACGGCTGCATTGACCTGCGGGTCCACTCCTTTGGGGGCTGATCGGGTAGCCGGGCGGCGCGTTACCGGGGGCTGCTCGTGAGTGCCGCATAAGGATGGAGTAGCGTTTGGCCCGCATAAGCATTCAAACCGTGCCCGTGGCCGGGTCGCCGGGGAGGCGCGCACAGCGACTCCCGGCAGCGACGCGATCTCGGGCGAGACTTCGGGAAGGCGCTACGTGAGTCCCAACGGCTCCGACCGCTCGCCGCGGCGCACGATGCGGCGGAAGCTGCCTCAGGCGCTGGCACTGGGCCTCGTCATCGCGACCGCCACCGGCTGCTCGGCCAACGACCTCCCCAGGCTTGGCCTTCCGAGTCCCGTCACCGCCGAGGGCCCGATGGTCCTCCGGATGTGGCAGGGCTCGTGGATCGCGGCTCTGGTGGTCGGCGCACTGATGTGGGGTCTGATCATCTGGAGTGTGATCTTCCACCGCCGCAGCCGCACCAAGGTGGAGGTCCCCCCGCAGACCCGGTACAACCTGCCCATCGAGGCGTTGTACACCGCGGTCCCCCTCGTCATCGTCTCGGTGCTCTTCTACTTCGTCGCGCGTGACGAGGCCAGGTTGACCCAGACCTCCGCCAAGCCGGACCACATGGTCAACGTGGTCGGCTTCCAGTGGAGCTGGGCGTTCAACTACGAGAACACCGAGAACCCGGACCCGGCCAACACCCAGGCCGCGTACGAGGTCGGCACCCCGGCCGAGCCGCCGACGCTCTACCTGCCGATCAACGAGACGGTGCAGTTCCGCCTCACCTCGCGAGACGTCATCCACGACTTCTGGCCGGTCAACTTCCTGATGAAGCAGGACGTCGTCCCGGGCGTGGTGAACAAGTTCGAGGTCACCCCGACCTCGCTCGGCACCTTCCGCGGCAAGTGCGCGGAGCTCTGTGGCGTGGACCACTCCCGGATGCTGTTCAACGTCAAGGTCGTGGACCGGGCGGAGTACGACAAGCACCTGGCGGAGCTTCGGGCCAAGGGCCAGAAGGGCGCGGTGCCCTCGGGCATCACCACCATGGGAAGTGAGAAGTGACGATCCTCAACGAGCCCGCCGCCGCCGGCGGGGCTGCCGGGGCCACGGTCACGGCCGGCACCGAGCGGACCCGCAAGCCCGGGTCCACCATCATCAAGTGGCTGACCACCACCGACCACAAGACGATCGGCACCCTGTACCTGGGGACGTCGTTCGCGTTCTTCCTGATCGGTGGCGTGCTCGCGCTGGTGATGCGCGCCGAGCTGGCTCGTCCGGGGACCCAGATCCTCTCGAACGAGCAGTTCAACCAGGCGTTCACCATGCACGGCACGATCATGCTGCTGATGTTCGCGACCCCGCTCTTCGCGGGCTTCGCGAACTGGATCATGCCGCTCCAGATCGGCGCTCCTGACGTCGCCTTCCCGCGACTGAACATGTTCGCCTACTGGCTCTACCTGTTCGGCTCGATCATCGCGGTGGCCGGCTTCCTCACCCCGCAGGGTGCGGCCGACTTCGGCTGGTTCGCCTACTCGCCGCTGTCCGACGCGGTCCGCTCGCCGGGCATCGGCGCCGACATGTGGATCATGGGCCTGGCCTTCTCCGGCTTCGGCACCATCCTCGGCTCGGTCAACTTCATCACCACCATCATCTGCATGCGCGCCCCCGGCATGACGATGTTCCGGATGTCGATCTTCGTCTGGAACGTCCTGCTGACCGCCGTGCTGGTGCTGCTGGCCTTCCCGGTCCTCGCGGCCGCGCTGTTCGCCCTGGAGGCGGACCGGAAGTTCGGGGCGCACGTCTTCGACCCGGCCAACGGCGGGGCGTTGCTCTGGCAACACCTGTTCTGGTTCTTCGGCCACCCCGAGGTGTACATCATCGCGCTGCCGTTCTTCGGCATCGTCTCCGAAGTCATCCCGGTCTTCAGCCGCAAGCCGATGTTCGGCTACTCCGGCCTGATCGCGGCCACCATCGCGATCGCCGGTCTGTCGGTCACGGTGTGGGCGCACCACATGTACGTCACGGGACAGGTCCTGCTGCCGTTCTTCTCGTTCATGACCTTCCTGATCGCGGTCCCGACCGGTGTGAAGTTCTTCAACTGGGTCGGCACCATGTGGAAGGGCTCGCTGAGCTTCGAGACCCCGATGCTCTGGACGGTCGGCTTCCTGGTCACCTTCCTGTTCGGTGGTCTGACCGGTGTTCTGCTCGCCTCCCCGCCGATCGACTTCCACGTCTCGGACTCCTACTTCGTGGTGGCGCACTTCCACTACGTGGTGTTCGGCACCGTGGTGTTCGCGATGTTCGCCGGCTTCCACTTCTGGTGGCCGAAGATGACCGGCAAGATGCTCGACGAGCGCCTTGGCAAGATCACCTTCTGGACGCTGTTCATCGGCTTCCACGGCACCTTCCTGGTCCAGCACTGGCTCGGCGCGGAGGGCATGCCCCGCCGCTACGCCGACTACCTGGCCGCGGACGGTTTCACCACGCTGAACACCATCTCGACCATCGCGTCGTTCCTGCTCGGTCTGTCGATCCTGCCGTTCCTCTACAACGTCTGGAAGACCGCGAAGTACGGCGAGAAGATCGAGGTCGACGACCCGTGGGGCTACGGCCGTTCGCTGGAGTGGGCGACCTCCTGCCCGCCGCCGCGGCACAACTTCCTCACCCTGCCGCGGATCCGTTCCGAATCCCCGGCGTTCGACCTGCACCACCCGGACATCGCCGCGCTCGACTACCTCGAGTACCACGGTGAGCCGGCCAAGCACTTCGAGGGCGTCACGCCCGCGAAGTACGACGCCCCCGCGCTGGGCAAGGGCCTGAAGAAGGAGGGTGACGCCTGATGAAGGAACAGGGCAAGATCTTCATCGGTTTCGCCGTCTTCATCCTGGCGATGGCCATCACCTACGGCGTGTGGACCAACCACTCCGAGCACGGTGTGGAGGCGGCCGGCACCACGGCGCTGTTCCTGGCCTTCGGCCTGTGCGCGATGGTCGGCTACTACCTGGCCTACACCGCCAAGCGGGTCGACACCGGTGCCGGTGACAACCCCGACGCCGAGGTCGCGGACGACGCCGGCGAGCTGGGCTTCTTCGCCCCGCACAGCTGGCAGCCGCTCTCGCTGGCGATCGGTGGCGCGCTCGCGTTCATGGGCGTCATCTTCGGCTGGTGGCTGCTGTACTGGTCGATCCCGATCATCCTGATCGGCCTGTTCGGCTGGGTCTTCGAGTTCTACCGCGGCGAGGGCCAGAACCAGTAGGTCCTCCTCCTCCGCACCGGGCGGCCGGGCACCCCTGACGGGGGTGTCCGGCCGTTCGCGTCAGGACGTCCCTTGGGGCTCACCGGGTGGTCCGCTCACCCGGTCGGGTCAACCGGGACTGCGGGGGCGGGCCGCGCGGGGCTGACTGTTCCTACGATCTGATACGTCGTCGGTTCGAGGAGGCAGCCGTGAAAACCAGGCACGGGATCGCACTGACGGCCGCACTGCTGGTGCTGGTCCCGGTCGCGGGGTGTTCCTCCGGCGGGTCGCCGGCCGCGATACGGCCGGCGGAGCCGGTGGACGTGCACGAGCTGGTGCACGTCTCGGCCAGTGGCGAGGTGGATCCGGCGAAACCTTTCACCGTGACCGCAGACCGGGGCGGCCGGCTCACCGACGTCACCGTGACCGGGGCCGACGGCCGGGTGGTGGCCGGGCAGCTGGCCGCTGACCTGCAGAGCTGGCAGAGCACCGGCCGGCTCAAGGCGGGCACCCGGTACACCGTCCGGGTCGCCGCCGACGACGGCAAGGGCGGGCGGGGCGAGACCAGCAGCGAGTTCGGCACCGTGGCCGCACAGCACCTGCTCACCGCCGAGCTGGGCCCGGACTCCTCGGGCAGCGGCATCTACGGGGTGGGCCAGCCGCTCACCGTACAGCTCTCCGAGGCGGTCAAGGACCCCACGGCCCGCCAGGCGGTCGAACGGGGCCTGACGGTGGCCTCCGAGCCTGCCGTGACCGGTGCCTGGTACTGGGTGGACGACCGTAACCTGCACTTCCGCCCGAAGGAGTACTGGCCCGCCGACGCCAGGATCCGGCTGGCCTACGACCTGCAGGGCGTACCGGTCGGCGACGGCCTGTACGGCGGCGAGGCGGTCACCCGCTCGCTGCGGACCGGCGACCGGGTCGAGGTGCTGATCGACGCCGCCTCGCACTACCTGACGTACCGCCGCAACGGCGCGGAGGTGAAGTCCATCCCGGTCACCACCGGCAAGCCCGGCTTCGCCACCCGCAACGGCATCAAGGTGGTGCTCGGGCAGGAGTCCCAGGTCCGGATGAACGGCGAGTCGATCGGCATCCGGGAGGGCAGCACCGAGGCGTACGACCTCCAGGTGAAGTGGGCCACCCGGGTCACCTGGAGCGGCGAGTACGTGCACGCGGCACCGTGGTCGGTGGGCTCCCAGGGGGTCGACAACGTCAGCCACGGCTGCACCGGGATGAGCACCGACGACGCCAAGTGGTTCTTCGACCAGACCCGGATCGGGGACCTGGTGCAGGTGGTGAACAGCCGGGGGGCCGCGATGGAGCCGTTCGGCAACGGGTTCGGCGACTGGAACGTCTCCTGGGACGAGTGGCTCAAGCACTCCGCCCTCGGCCGACCCGTCACCACCAGCGGCAGCCTGGGCACCCAGGTGGCCGCGGCGGGCGCCCCTCTGATCGGCTGACCTTTTCGCGGGCGCTCAGCGGTCTACTACCCAGGGGCTCGGGGAACTGCGAGGAGGTCTGGCGTGCGGGTCACTGCGAAAGTGCCTGACCACCCACGCGACGATCACCTCGCGAGGGTCGGCGTCGCAGTTCCCCGAGCCCCTGGGTAGTAGACCGCTGAGCGCCCGAGCCCATGGGGGGCAATTGGTCAGCGGTAGGCGACACCGAGGGCCGTCGTGACGGCCGCCAGGGCGTCGGCGTGGTCGAGGCCGAGGCGGTGGGCGCGGTCGGCGTAGTCGGTGGCGGCTGCGGCGGCCAGGCGGTGGGCGGTGTCGCCGGTGGCGGCGATCAGGGTGCCCCGGCGGCCGTGGGTCTCGACCACGCCGTCGGCCTCGAGTTCGCGGTAGGCGCGGGCCACCGTGTTGGCGGCCAGGCCGAGTTCCTCGGCGAGCGCCCGGACGGTGGGGAGCTTGAGGCCGGCCGGCAGGGTCCCGCTCCGGGCCTGGTCGGCGATCTGGGCCCGGACCTGCTCGTACGGGGGAGTGGCGGCTTCGTGGTCGACGGACAGCTGCACGGGTTCTCCTGACGGTTCGTTACCGCTCATTCTGCCGCAGCAAGGCCGATGGCCCCCCACCGCGAACGGTGGGGGGCCATCGGCTGTGGCGGTACGAGAATCAGTGGTGGCCGTGGCCGCTGGTGATCTCGTGGTGCTCCTCGGCGGTCGGCTTGGGGATCTGGTTCCCCTCGCCGTAGAAGCCCTGGGAGAGCTTCGCGCGGGTCTTGGCGAGGACGCCGACCTTGCGCTTGACGCCGTTCTCGTCGACCTCGGCGGGCAGCTCGATCGGGGTCGGCTGCTCGTGCGCGGTGATGGTGTGCAGCGCGCCGGCGGGCAGCTGGGCGTGCACCTCGACGAACTCACCGTGCGGCAGGCGCTTGATGACGCCGGTCTCGCGACCGTGCAGCACCTTGTCCTTGTCGCGGCGCTGGAGACCGAGGCACCAGCGCTTGGTGACGAAGAAGGTGATCACCGGCACCACGAAGAACCCGACCCGCACGAAGTACGTGATGTCGTTGATCGAGAGGTGCAGGTGGGTGGCGAACAGGTCGTTGCCACCACCGATCAGCAGCACCAGGTACAGGCTGATCCAGGCCGCGCCGAGACCGGTGCGGACCGGGGCGTTGCGCGGGCGGTCCAGGATGTGGTGCTCGCGCTTGTCGCCGGTCACCCAGCTCTCGATGAACGGGTAGACCGCGATGGCGACCAGCACCAGCGGGAAGATCATCAGCGGCACGAACACACCCAGGTTCAGGGTGTGGCCCCAGAGGCCGATCTCCCAGCCCGGCATGATGCGGATCAGACCTTCGGAGAAGCCCATGTACCAGTCGGGCTGCGCGTCGGTGGAGACCTGGTCGGGGCGGTACGGACCGTACGCCCAGATCGGGTTGATGGTGGCGATCGCCGAGATCATCGCGATGATGCCGAAGACCAGGAAGAAGAAGCCGCCGGCCTTGGCCATGTAGACCGGCATCAGCGGCATGCCGACGACGTTCTTCTCGGTCTTGCCCGGGCCCGCCCACTGGGTGTGCTTGTGGTAGAAGACCAGGATCAGGTGGGCCACCAGCAGGCCCAGCATGACGCCCGGGATCAGCAGCACGTGGATGGTGAAGAACCGCGGCACGATGTCGGTGCCGGGGAACTCCCCGCCGAACAGGAACATCTGGACGTAGGTGCCGACCAGCGGCACGGCCAGCACCGCGCCCTCCATGAACCGGATGCCGGTGCCCGACAGCAGGTCGTCGGGGAGCGAGTAGCCCATGAAGCCGTCGAACATGCCCAGGAAGAGCAGCAGGAAGCCGAACAGCCAGTTGACCTCGCGCGGCTTGCGGAACGCGCCGGTGAAGAACACCCGCATCATGTGCACGAGCATCGCGGCGACGAACACCAGCGCGGCCCAGTGGTGGATCTGACGGATCAGCAGGCCACCGCGGACCTCGAACGAGATGTCCAGGGTGGAGGCGTAGGCCTCCGACATCCTGATGCCCTGGAGCGGGGCGTAGGAGCCGTGGTAGACGGTCTCGCCCATGCTCGGGGTGAAGAACAGCGTCAGGTAGACGCCGGTCAGGATGATGATGATGAAGGTGTAGAGGCAGATCTCCCCGAGCATGAAGGACCAGTGGTCCGGGAAGATCTTCCGCAGGTTGGCCTTGGCCAGGGTGTAGAGGCCGAGCCGGCCGTCCACCCAGTCCGCGGCGGACTCCGCCTTGTTGGCGGGCTTGGCACGGGTGCTGGCCGGCTTTGCGGCACCCTTGGTGCTGCTCGCGGTCATCGGCTGCGCTCCCAGTAACTCGGGCCAACGGGCTCGTCGAAGTCGCCGGTGGCGACCAGGTAGCCCTTCTCGTCGACAGTGATCTTCAGCTGCGGCAGCGGGTGACCGGCCGGGCCGAAGATGACGCGGGCGCCGTCCGCCAGGTCGAAGGTCGACTGGTGGCAGGGGCAGAGCGCGTGGTGGGTCTGCTGCTCGTAGAGGCTGATCGGGCAGCCGACGTGGGTGCAGATCTTCGAGTAGGCGAGGATGCCCTCGAAGCCCTTCTCCCGGGACTCCTTGTCCTTGATGTCCTCCGGAGCGATCCGGATCAGCATCAGGGCGTCCTTGGCGATCTGGACCTGGAACTCGTGCGAGTCCTCCTCCAGGCCCTCGGGCTTCGCGAAGCTCAGCGAGCCGACGACGATGTCCTCGGGCTTCATCGGCTCGTTGGTGTTCATGTTGATCAGCTGGATCGGCTTGGCCTGGGTGGCCTCCTTCCAGCCGGTGTGCTCCAGCTTGTCCTCGGGCAGCGGCCCGAGGTCGCGGAGCAGCACCACACCGGAGAGCGGCACCAGGGCCATCGACCCGATCAGGGTGTTGCGGATCATCTTGCGGCGGCCGAAGCCGGACTCGGCGGCGCCGGTCTTGAACTGCTCGATGACGTCCGCGCGGACCTCGTCGTCGGCCTCGATCGCGTGGCGCTCGGCCGGCAGCTCGTGGTCCGACATCAGGGTGCGGGCCCAGTGGACCGCGCCCGCGCCGATGCAGAAGAGCGCCACCCCGAGGGTCAGGCCGAGCGAGAAGTTCAGCGCGCTGACGTGACCGATCGGGAAGATGTAGACGATCTTGTCGATCGGGAAGATCACGAAGGACGCGATGAACCCGACGGTCGACAGCATCGACAGGATGAAGAGCAGCGACACCTGGCGCTCGGCCCGCTGGGCGGCCCGCTCGTCGATGTCGGTGCGACGCGGCTCGTGGGCCGGCAGGCCCGGGTCGGCGAACGGGTCGCCGTGGGCGGCGAGCTCGGCGCCGTGGGAGTCGTGCGACTCCGGCAGGGTGTCCTTGGACATGTTGTCGTGGCTCATGACTTCTTGGCCTTGGTGGTGTGGGCGGCGACCCAGATCGCGATCGCGATCAGACTGCCGAGTCCGAAGATCCAACCGAACAGACCCTCGGTCACCGGGCCGAGGCTGCCCAGGCTCAGACCGCCGGGGTTGGGCTCGTCGTTGGTGGTGTGGCGGACGAAGGCCACGATCTGCCGCTTCTGCTCCTCGGGCATCACGCCGTCGGGGAAGGAGGGCATGTTCTGCGGGCCGGTCTGCATGGCCTCGTAGATGTGCTTCGGGTCCACGCCGTCCAGGGCGGGGGCGTACTTACCCTTCGTCAGGGCACCGCCCTGACCCGCGAAGTTGTGGCACTGCGAGCAGTTGGTACGGAACAGCTCGCCACCCTTGGCGACGTCGTCCGGGTTGGTGGAGGTGTACTGCTCCTTCGACGGAGCGACCGGGCCGGGGCCGAGCGAGGCCACGAAGGCGGCCATCTGGTCGATCTCGGCCTGGGAGTAGATGTTCTTCTTCTTCGGCACCTGGGCGCCGGGCTGCTGGGCCGGCATCCGGCCGGTGGCGACCTGGAAGTCCACCGCGGCGGAGCCGACGCCGACCAGGCTCGGACCGTCCGAGCTGCCCTCGCCGTTCAGACCGTGGCAGGAGGAGCAGCCCACGGCGAAGAGCTTCTTGCCCTCGTCGATCGCGAGCGACTGCACCGAGCTGTCGGCCTGCGCCTTCTCGGCGGGCAAGAACGCGGCGTACAGCCCCCCGGTGGCCGCCAGGGCGAAGAGTAGGACGACCAGCGCCGCCAGTGGATGGCGCCGTCGTGCGGAGAGCTTTTTCACGGATTAACCCCGGGGTCAGGATCTGGTCGGCTGGTGGGCGTGCCTCGCGGCCCGGTCTGCCCGGGTCGGCTGCGGGGACGCGCGCGGTCGGTCGGTGCGGGTACGGCTCCGGCCGTCGGCCAGCGACCTGATCAGCTGGTTACTTGATCAGGTAGATGGTCGCGAACAGGGCGATCCACACGACGTCGACGAAGTGCCAGTAGTACGACACCACGATCGCGGCGGTGGCCTGCTCGTGCGTGAACCGCTTGGCTGCGTACGTCCGTGCCAGGACCAGCAGGAACGCGATCAGACCACCCGTCACGTGCATGCCGTGAAAGCCGGTGGTCAGGTAGAACACCGTGCCGTACGGGTCCGAGGACAGCGAGAGGCCGTCCTTCTTGACCAGCTCGGTGTACTCGAAGATCTGGCCGCCGATGAAGATCGCGCCCATCACGAAGGTGATGATGAACCACGAGCGGAGCTTCTTCACGTCACCGCGCTCGGCGGCGAAGACGCCGAGCTGGCAGGTGAGGGAGGAGAGCACCAGGATCGTGGTGTTCACCGAGGAGAAGGGCACGTTGAGCGCGTGGGCCTTCTCGGTCCAGAACTCCGCGCCCTTGACCGAGCGGAGCGTGAAGTACATCGCGAACAGGGCCGCGAAGAACATCAGCTCCGAGCTCAGCCAGACGATGGTTCCGACGCTGACCAGGTTCGGCCTGTTGACCGCTCCGTGCGCGTGTCCGGTTTCTGTTGCTGTTGCTGTCGCCACGACGGACATTATGTCGGTCCCTTATTCCGTCTTCACGCCGGGGGGTGTACCTCGGAGTGTCCGGTGCGTGCGGTATGCCCTGTTGGCAGCCGACGGGGCGCCGGACGAGGGCTTCGAGGAGGTGGTGTCCCATTTCTGACGGTTCATTGACGGCGGGTCCACCCGTTCGCCCCGCGTGTCACGGCGGGCCCGGCGCCCCGGGTCGGCTAGCGGGTCGGCCGTCCGGGTGGAACCGGACTTCTGGGGTGACGATCCGTCGCCCGCGTGAGTGATCGGCGTGGCGTACGGCCGCGGCTCGTCCGAGGGAGATCGCGCCAGGGGGTCACCACGAGGGGTGTGCGGGAGTAGCATCCGGAGGTGAACGTGGTCCGGGTCACACCGGACCGGGTTGAGCCGCGCACGGTACGACGAAGAGCACAGCCATATAAGAGGACGAGTACCCGGGAGCAGGGCCCATGGCGCACACCTCCGACGAGACGCTCACCGTTCTCGTCTACAGCGACGACCGGAACACCCGCGAGCAGGTCACGCTCGCGCTGGGCCGCCGCCCCGCCGCCGACCTCCCTGAGGTCGACGTGCTGGAGTGCGCCACGGTGCCCGCGGTGCTCCGAGCCCTGGAGAAGGGCGGTGTCGACCTCTGCGTGCTGGACGGCGAGGCCGTGCCGGCCGGTGGCCTCGGGGTGGCCCGGCAGGTCAAGGACGAGATCTACGGCTGCCCGCCGGTGCTGGTGCTGATCGGCCGGCCGCAGGACGCCTGGCTGGCCGCCTGGAGCCGGGCCGAGGCCGCGATCTCGCACCCGGTCGACCCGGTGGCGCTGGCCGAGGCGGCCGGCACCCTGCTCCGGGCCCGGGTGGCCAAGCGCACCCCGGCCCACCGCTGAGCGATCGCACCGCTGAGGGGCCGTCAGCCGGTGTCTCACCTGTAGAGAAGCACCCCGCATCCGGGCGCACCGGATCGCTAGGCTGGCTCCAGCATCCCCGATCGAGAGCTGGAGTCAGCCATGGTGAACGCGCAACCTGCGAACGGCGGTAGCGACCCCGCGCAGGTGGTCCGCACCTGGCCGGACCTGCTGAGCGCGCTGCTGGCCGGGCAGGACCTCGGCCAGGCCGACACCGCCTGGGCGATGGACCGGATCATGGGCGGCGAGGCCACCCCCGTCCAGGTGGCCGGCTTCGTGGTCGCGCTCCGGGCCAAGGGCGAGACGGTGGACGAGATCGCCGGTCTGGTCGAGTCGATGTACGCGCACGCCACGCCGCTGCACATCCCGGGCCCCGCGGTGGACATCGTGGGCACCGGCGGCGACCGGGCCAAGACGGTGAACATCTCGACCATGTCGGCGATCGTCGCGGCCGCCGCCGGGGCGAAGGTGGTCAAGCACGGCAACCGGGCGGCCTCCTCCGCCAGCGGTGCCACCGACGTGCTGGAGAAGCTCGGCATCAGCCCCGACGTCACGCCCGCCCGGGTGGCCGAGATCGCCGCGGAGGTCGGCCTGACCTTCTGCCCGGCGCCGATGTTCCACCCGGCGATGCGGCACGCCGCCCCGGCCCGCCGTGACCTCGGGGTGCCGACCGCCTTCAACATCCTCGGCCCGCTGACCAACCCGGCCCGAGTCACCGCGCACGCGATCGGCTGCTTCGACACCCGGCTGGCCGGGCTGATCGCCGGCGTGCTGGCCCGGCGCGGCGCCACCGCCCTGGTCTTCCGGGGCGACGACGGCCTGGACGAGCTGACCATCTCCACCACCTCGCACGTCTGGCTGGTGAAGGACGGTCAGGTCACCGAGACCGTCTTCGACCCGCGCGAGGTCGGCATCGAGCCGGTCGGCATCGAGGCGCTGCGCGGTGGCGACCCGCAGTTCAACGCCGACGTGGCCCGCCGCCTGCTGGCGGGGGAGCGCGGCCCGGTCCGGGACGCCGTCCTGCTGAACAGCGCCGCCGCGCTGACCGCGCTGGAGCTGACCGACGCCCCGCTGGCCGAGCAGCTGGCGGCCGGCATGGTGCGGACCGCGGCCGCCGTCGACTCCGGCGCGGCGGAGGCCCTGCTGAAGGACTGGGCGGCGGCCACCACCCGTTCCTGAAAGGTGAGTTGAGGGCCCGGCGGCCTGGCCGCCGGGCCCTCGTGCTGTCCGGATGGCGGACGGGTGTTTGACCACTTCTCGGCTGCTCGCCTAGAGTCCTTGCCAGGTCATGAGTGACAGCGACAAGCCCCAGCTTGCTGTCCGGCAACCCTCCGTCCGTGGCGGGGTGCCCTGGGTGAGGACCGGGCTCCGCGGCGAACCGTCCGCGTGGCAAGCGCGGACGTCGGCGGCACAGCTGCACCCCGAGGTCCCGGACCTTCCGAGGAGTGCACCCCCATGTCCGTTTCCACCGAAATCTGCGCCCCGCTCGCCGTTCTCGGCCACGACGTCCAGGTCCCGCTGGTCTCCGGCGAGAAGGTCTCCTACGCCGCCCTGGACTACGCCGCCAGCTCCCCGGCGCTCCAGCGGGTCTGGGACGACGTCGCCGCCTACGCCCCGTACTACGGCAGCGTGCACCGGGGCGCCGGGTACCTCTCCCAGCTCTCCACCGACCTGTTCGAGCAGAGCCGGCGCACCGTCGAGGAGTTCCTCGACCTGCGCGAGGGCGACCAGGTGGTCTTCACCCGGGCCACCACCGACTCGCTCAACCTGCTGGCCGGGGTGCTGCCCGCCGGCACCCGGGTGTTCGCCTTCGAGACCGAGCACCACGCCTCGCTGCTGCCCTGGCGCCGGGACGGCCTGACCGTCAGCTACCTGCGGGCCCCGCGCTCGCACGCCGAGGCGGTCGCCGCGCTGGACGCCGCCCTGGCGGCGGAGCCCGCCGAGCACCGGCTGTTCTGCGTCACCGGCGCCTCCAACGTCACCGGCGAGCTCTGGCCGGTCGCCGAACTGACCGAGGTCGCCCACCGGCACGGCGCCCGGGTGGTGCTGGACGCCGCCCAGCTGGCGCCCCACCACCGGGTCTCGGTGCGGGAGTTGGGCGTGGACTGGATCGCCTTCTCCGGCCACAAGCTATACGCCCCGTTCGGCGCCGGCGTGCTGGCCGGCCGGAGCGACTGGCTGGACGCGGCCGAGCCGTACCTGGCCGGCGGCGGCGCCAGCCGGACCGTGGCCCGCGAGTTGGACGGCTCGGTCGCGGTCGAGTGGCAGACCGGCCCGGCCCGGCACGAGGCCGGCTCCCCGAACGTGATCGGCGCCCACTCCATCGCCTCCGCCTGCCGGGCGCTCACCGAGGCCGGCTTCGACGCGCTGGAGGCTCGCGAGCAGCAGCTGATCGACCGTCTGCAGGCCGGACTGGCCGAGATCCCCGAGGTCCGGGTGCTCAGCCTGTTCGGCGAGGGCGCGGCCCGGGTCGGCGTGCTCTCCTTCGTGGTGCAGGGCTGGAACAGCTCGCACTTCTCGGCGGCGCTCTCGGCCGAGTACGGGATCGGCGTCCGGGACGGGCTGTTCTGCGCCCACCCGCTGGTGCGGACCCTGCTCGGCGGCGAGGAGGCCGCACCGTCCGAGTGCGGCGCCCCGGAGCCGTCGCTGCCCGGCGAGCGCAGCCTGAACGCGATCCGGGTCAGCTTCGGGGCCGGGACTCCGGACGAGCACCTGGAGCGGTTCCTGGGGGCCGTCCGCGAGCTCGTCTCCGACGGGGCGGCGTGGAGCTACCGCAACGAAGGCGGCCGCTGCGTCGCGGACACCCGCCGCAGCTGACCTTCTGGCAGGTGGTTCGGAAGAGTCCGGGGCTCGGGGCTCTGCTGGTGTGCGGCTCCGCCGCGCGGGCGACGCCGACCTTTTCCGGAGGTGGCTCGGCATCTACGGTCAGGGGCTCGGGGTTCTGCTGGTGTGCGGCTCCGCCGCGCGGGCGACGGCGGCCTCTGCAAGGTGGTCCGTTCAGGGGTGGTCAGGCACTTTCGCAGTGACCCGAACGCCAGATCTCCTCACCCACGCGGCGGAGCCGCACGTCAGCAGAGCCCCGAGCCCCTGACCGTAGGCCCGGAGCGCCCGCGAAATGTGCAGCCCCGAGACCCTGCTATTCGTCGAGGCCGAGGGCGAAGGCGGCTTCGAGGTCGTGCTTGGAGTAGGTGCGGAAGGCGATCTGGGTCTCGGTGTGTTCGACGCCCGGGATCTTGTTGAGGCGGCCGGGGATCACCGCGGCGAGGTCGTCGTGGTGCCGGACCCGGACCATCGCGACCAGGTCGTAGCCACCCGTCACGGAGTAGACCTCGCTGACGCCCTCGATCGAGGCGATCGCCTCGGCGATCTCGGGAATCCGGTCGACGCTGGTCCTGATGAGCACGATCGCGGTGATCACTCTGTCGCTCCTGTCCGTGGGTTCCGGGTCAGCGTAACCGTGACCCAGGTGGCCAGGTAGCCGACCGCGAAGCCGATGACGTGCACGGGGTAGGCCACCCCGGGGCCGTCCTGGCGGACCGAGAGCCACTGGAGCAGGAACCAGAGCCCGAGCACCAGCCAGGCGGGGAACCGCAGCGGCAGGAAGAGCAGCAGCGGCACCAACGTGGTCACCCGGGCCCGGGGGTAGAGCCGCAGGTAGCTGCCCAGGACCCCGGCGATCGCGCCGGAGGCACCGACCAGGGCCCGGGCCGACTCCGCCCCGTGGGCCTCCGCCACCGCCCAGCCGTAGGTGGCCAGGTAACCGACCGTCAGATAGCCGAGCAGGAACCGGACCCGGCCGAACCGCTGCTCGACCCCGGGGCCGAAGACGAACAGGAAGAGCATGTTCCCGAGCAGGTGCAGCCAGCCCGCGTGCACGAACAGCGAACTGAGCACCGAGAGCACCGGGATCTTCCGGGGCGTCGGCAGCGGCGGGCAGTCCGTCGTGGACGGGGGCAGCTCGGCCAGCCGAGCCGCCGGCAGCGGCCGGTTGGCCATCAGCTCGGCCGGGATCGCGCCCCAGCGCTGCTCGTACCGCTGCTCGGCGCAGACCCGCTCCGGCCCGGTGCCGTAGCGCGGGTTGAGGCCGAAGCTCGGGCCGATCAGCAGGGTCAGCACGCTCAGCCCGATCAGCGCGTAAGTGACGACCGGCGGGCGCTCCGGGGCCCTGCCGCCCGGGGCGTCGAGGTGGTCCAGGACGGGGATGGCCATAGCGGAGAGCATTCCTCCGGCGTGGCCCACCGACACCGCCCGGTACTGCGGGTGGCCTAGTGCCGTGCGGTCTGCCCGCATCACGGACCAGGTGCCCTCGGTCGAAGCCGCAGGCAATAGGCTTGACCTTCCGGACCCTGGGTGACCGCCGTACGGCGGCACCAACGAGAGGACTTGGCAGAATGACGATCGCCGCCCCGACCGCTGAGACCCGCTGGCGCTGCACGCTCTGTGGCAACCTGACCCGCTTCGACGTGACGCGCTCGTCCCGGGTGGTGGAGTTCCTGCACTTCGACCTGGCCGGTGACTCCAAGGTCGAGGAGACCGAGGTGCTGGCCGAGACGCTGGAGTCGGTCCGCTGCCGCTGGTGCAACGCGGTCGACCAGGTCGAGTTGGTGGCCCGTCCGGACGCCGAGCAGGCGGCCGCGGAGCAGCAGGAGTCCTGACCGGTGCACCGGCCCGGGCCCGCGCGGAGTGTGGCGCGGGTCGGGTCGGGGCACGGTAACCGCGACAATTGCAGAGAGCGGTGTGTTTGAGGGCAGCGGCAACCGGCCGTACGGACCCCGCGGAGCAGGATCGGAGCCGAGGACGTGGTGGACGCAGCATGGGGGGCGGCCGAGTCGCAGGAGCAGCCTCCCGCGGCCGCGACCCCGGCCGCCCCGGAGCAGGCCGACGCACCGCCCGCTCCTGCCGACCCGACCGACCCCGCTCCCGGTGACAGCCCCGAACAGCTCGGCCGACCGCTCCCCGAGGGGGTCAGGCACCGGGTGGTGGGCATCGCCGCCGACGCGCTCGGTGGCCTGCCGGCCGCCGAACTGCCGGTCTCGCTGCGCCAGTACGCGAAGTTCACCCCGGCCCGGCGGGCCAAGTACGCGGCCACCGCGCTGGCCGCCGCGTTGGAGGCGGACCCGGCGTTCCGGCTGCGGATAGCCGATCGGCTCCGGCTCGGGCAGCCGGATCTGGTGAAGGCGCTGGAGGCGGGCAGCGTGCCGGGCGCCGCCGACCCGATGGACGTGGCGGCCGCCGCCTACCTGCTGCGCCCGGCCGGCTGGGCCCGGCTGGTCGCCGAGGCGGGCGAGCAGGTCGAGCGGGCCGGCGCCGAGGGCGCGGCGGCCGAGGCGGCCCGGCTGGTGGAGAAGCTCCAGGAGGAGCTGGCCGAGCTGCGCGCCCAGTCCAGGGCCGACCTGGACCGGCAGCGGGCCGACTCGGAGGGGATCCGGCGCGAGGCGGAGTCGCTCCGGAAGAAGGTCCGGACGCTGGAGAGCGACACCCGGCGGGCCCAGGCCGAGGCCCGCAAGGTGCAGGCCGAGCTGGCCGAGGTGCGGGCCGGGGCGGCCACCGAGCACAGCGCGGCCGAGGCCGAGGCCCGTCGGCTGCGGCACCGGATCGCCGAGCTGGAGACCGCCCTGGAGGCCGGCCGCCGCTCGGCCCGGGAGGGCCGCAGCGTCGAGGACATGCGGTTGCGGCTGCTGCTGGACACCGTGCTGCAGTCCGCCCAGGGCCTCCAGCGGGAGCTGGCCCTGCCGGTGGCGCAGATCCACCCGGCCGACCTGGTGGACGCGGTGGCACCGGCCTCCGCCTCGCCGCACGACGTGGCCCGCCGGGCGCTGGCCGAGGACGATCCGGCGCTGCTCGACCAGCTGCTGGCGATCCCTCAGGTCCACCTGGTGGTGGACGGCTACAACGTGACCAAGACCGGGTACCCGACGCTGCCGCTGGAGCAGCAGCGGATCCGGCTGCTCGGCGGTCTGGCGATGCTGGCCCAGCGCACCCAGGCCGAGGTGACCTGTGTCTTCGACGGCCAGGACCTGGACGTGCCGGTGATCCTGGCGCCGCCGCGCGGGGTCCGGGTCCGGTTCAGCCGGACCGGGGAGACCGCGGACGAGCTGATCCGGCGGCTGGTCAGGGCCGAGCCGCTGGGACGTCCGGTGGTGGTGGTCTCCACCGACAAGGAGGTCGCCGACGGCGTGAAGAAGGCGGGCGCGCGCCCGGTGGCCTCGCTGCTGCTGCTGAAGCGGCTGGCCAGGCCCTGACGGTGACTGACTGCTGGTCAGGACGGGGTGGCCGGGTTGTGTCGGTCCGGTGAATTCCGGTCCGCGGCGGGAAGTTCGTGGCGGTTGGGGAGTGGCGCACCCGTGACAACTTCACTAGGGTCTGGCGTCAAACCTATTTTCTGGACAAGCACCCGATCGGGTGAGGTCGCGTCCAGGAGTGATGAAGGAGCTCTTCCTTTGGCTTCCCACCGCCGCCCCAAGCAGCCGAGCCGTGCACGGGTCTCCGTGCTGACCGCTGCCGCAGCGACCGCGGTCGCCCTCTCGGCGCAGACGGGTGCCCACGCGGCGCCGGCCAAGCCGAGCAAGGACGAGGTCAAGGTCCAGGTCGACGCCCTCTTCAACGAGCAGGAGCAGGCGGCCGAGCGGTTCAACGGCGCCAAGGAGCGCACCGACCAGCTGCGCAAGCAGGCCGACCAGCTGCAGGACCAGGTGGCCCGCGGCCAGGAGCAGATGACGGCCCTTCAGGGCGGCCTGGCGGCCGTGGCGGCGCAGGAGTACCGGGACGGCGGGGTGGACCCCTCGGTCGCCCTGATGCTCTCCTCGGACCCGGAGAACTACCTGACCAAGGCGTCCAGCGTCGACCAGGTGAACCAGACCCAGGCGCAGAGCCTGAAGACGCTCCAGGACCAGCAGCGCCGCCTCGACCAGCAGAAGATCGAGGCCGCGGAGACGCTGGCCGAGCTGGACCGCAACACCAAGGTGCTGAACGACGCCAAGGCCGAGGTGCAGAAGAAGCTCGCCGAGGCCCAGAAGCTGCTCAACCAGCTGAGCGCGGCCGACCGGAACGCGGTGCTGGGCGACCGCGCCTCGCGCGGCGGCGAGCGGATCGACGTCGGCAACCTGCCGCCCGCCAGCGGCTACGCCGGTGCGGCGGTCTCCGCCGCGATGGGCAAGCAGGGCAAGCCGTACGTCTGGGGCGCCACCGGACCGAACTCCTTCGACTGCTCCGGCCTGGTGGTCTGGGCGTACGCGCAGGCGGGCGTCTCGCTGCCGCGCACCTCGCAGGACCAGGCCTCGGTCGGCACCAACATCGGCAAGGACTGGGCGAACGCGCAGCCGGGCGACCTGGTGATCTACCACCCCGACGCGCACCACGTCGCGATCTACATCGGCAACGGCCTGGTGGTGCACGCCCCGCACACCGGTGACGTGGTCAAGGTGATGAAGGTCGACGCGATGCCGATCAAGACCATCCGCCGGGTCTGATCCACCGTCAGCCTGATACGGCATAACGGACATCTCCCCATCAAGGCGTCGAACTGACGCCGCGTGACACGCCCGGGCCCGTCGGAACCTCCCTGTGATCTGGGACACTTCCGGCGGGCCCCGTCGCGTCCGCATCCCGGGAGTTCGTCGGCACAGCGTGCAATTCCGATCACGCTCGGTCGCAATCACTGAAGAATCACGACTTCATTCCGACTTTTTTCTTACAAGGATTTGAACCGATCACGGTTGGGTTACTAAGGTCCTTCTCGAACCACCGCACTGTCGATCACCCAGCCTGGGTGGCGGCGGGGGTTACCGCCGAGTTCGAGACGCAGCGGGGCAGTTCCGACTGCCCTACGGGGAAGCCCTCTTGGGGGCGCTGTCGATCGGAGCCGGGGAACCACGTTCCTCGGGGTGAATCGGCGCCAGGTCGACGGACCGTCACGAGACGGCCCGACGGTGAGGCGCTGTAGGGCATCTCTTCCAGCCCGAACCCGTCAGCTCACCCGGTAGGCGGACGTAGGAAGAAGGAGCCCGCCTTCGTGGCGTCCCATCGTCGTCCCAAGCCTGCCGGCCGTACCCGGGTCTCGATCATCACGGCTGCCGCCGCCGCTGCGGTGGCGCTGTCCGCGCAGACCGGTGCGCACGCCGACCCGAACCCCACCAAGGACGAGGTCAAGTCCCAGGTCGACCAGCTCCACGAGCAGGCCGAGGACGCGACCGAGAAGTTCAACGCGGCCACGGAGAAGCAGCAGACCCTGCAGAAGCAGGTCAGCGGCCTCCAGGACGAGGTGGCCCGGCAGCAGGCCCAGGTGACCACCCTGCAGAGCACGCTCGGCGAGATCGCCGCCGAGCAGTACCGGACCGGCGGGATATCGCCCACCGTCCAGCTGATGCTCTCCAGCAGCCCGGACGCCTTCCTGGGCCAGGCCGACTCGTTGAGCCAGCTCGGCACCTCGCAGGCGGACACCCTGAAGACGCTGAAGGGCGAGCAGGGCAAGCTCGACCAGCAGAAGTCCGAGGCGCAGAACAAGCTCGCCGACCTGGAGCGCACCACTCAGGAGCTCCGGGCGGGCAAGGACGAGATCCAGGCCAAGCTGGCCGCCGCGCAGGCGCTGCTCGACACGCTCAGCCGCAAGGAGCAGGACGAGCTGCGGGCCGCCGAGGCCAAGGCCGCCGCCGACTCGGCCGCCAAGGCGGCCACCGAGTCGAAGACCGCCGAGCCGGACCGGGCCTCCCGCACGGAGACCCGGACCGACCTGAGCGGCCTGCCGGCCGGGTCGTACGCGGGCACCGTGATCGCCGCCGCCGAGGCGGAGATCGGCAAGCCGTACGGCTACGGCTCCGTCGGCCCGAACAGCTTCGACTGCTCCGGCCTGATGGTCTGGGCCTTCAACAAGGCCGGGATCTCGCTGCCGCGCACCTCGGAGTCGCAGATGGGCGCCGGTCAGAACATCGGCACCAACATCGCCGACGCCAAGCCCGGTGACCTGATCATCTACCGCGGGGGCGGCCACGTCGGCCTCTACGTGGGCAACGGTCAGATCGTGCACGCGCCGCGCACCGGCACCCTGGTCCGGCACGAGTCCGCCACGGTCATGCCGATCACCCGCATCGTCCGGGTCTGACCACCCGCCCGTCGTAACGCCCGCAGGCCCGGCCACGTGCCGGGCCTGCGGCGTTTCCGGCCGGGCCGAGCAGATGTCCGATTGGTGGTCAAATATTCGGCACTGTAGGGGTTTGGACTAGATCGCCGTGACTCGCTAACGTCTGCCCCCGGACCTTCGCAAGGACGGCCGCCCGACCGGGCGGCGGCGGTGGCCCGGCGCAGGAACGGAGCAGCCGCCGGTATGTCGACGCACAGTCGTTCCCCCCTGCCAGGCGCCCGCCGGTTCACCCGGGCGCTGGTGTTCACCGCAGCGGCCACCACGGTGCTCGGGGTGGCCTCGGCGGGCGCCGCCGGGGCCACCCCGGGCGCCCCGGTCGAGCCGCCCACCCGCAAGGACGTCAAGGCCCAGGTCGACCAGCTGTACGAGGAGGCCGAGCAGGCCTCGGAGAAGTTCAACGCGGCCCAGGAGCAGCAGCGGCAGCTGCAGTCCGACACCGGCTCGCTGCAGAACCAGGTGGCGGCCGGCCAGGACGAGCTGAACCAACTGCGCTCCGGCCTCGGCTCGGTGGCCGCCGCCCAGTACCGGGCGGGCGGCATCGACCCGGCGGTGCAGCTGATGCTGGACTCCGACCCGGCCGGCTACCTGTACCGGGCCCGCACCCTGGACCAGACGGCCGAGCGGCAGAACGACACCCTGCGCCAGGTGATCGACAGTCAGCGCCGGCTGGACCAGCGGCGGGCCGAGACCACCGCCAAACTGGCCGAGCTGGAGTCCGTCCGGCGCACCCTGAACGAGAGCAAGCAGGAGATCCAGCAGCGGCTCACCAAGGCCCAGCGGCTACTGAACTCGCTGGGCGCGGGGGAGCGGGCCAGGATGGCCGACGACGACGCCAGGGACGCCGCCCGCCGGGCCGCCCGGGGCGCCGAGCGGGTCGACCTCGGCAACCTGCCCGCCGCCTCCGGGCGGGCCGCGGCCGCGCTGGCCGCCGCCAGCAGCAAGATCGGCTCCCCGTACGTCTACGGTTCCACCGGGCCCCGTACGTTCGACTGCTCGGGTCTGATGTACTGGGCCTGGCGGCAGGCCGGAGTGACCCTGCCGCGCACCTCGCAGCAGCAGGCCGACGCGGGGCAGCGGATCAGCCTCGCCGAGGCCCGGCCGGGAGACCTGGTGATCTTCTACAGGGACATGCACCACGTCGGGATGTACGCCGGCGGCGGTGTGGTGGTCCACGCGCCCTACCCCGGCGCCCGGGTCCGCTACGAGAGCGTCAACGCGATGCCGGTCAGCGGGGTGGTGCGGGTCTGAGCGGCGCTCGGCGGGCGACCGCCGGCCCGACCCCGGACGGCGGGGCGCGGGCCGGCGGCTTCGTGCTGTCCCGCCGGGCCGCGCTGCTGCTCGCGGCGGCCGGGCTGGTGCAGCTCTCGCCGCCGGTGGCCCGGCCGGTGCAGGCGCCCTCGGTGCCCCCGGTCCGTTCGGCCGGCGCCGAGACGATCCGGCTCCGGCCCCGGATCGAGGCGCTGCTCGCGGACCGGGCCAGGGCGCTGCTCCGGCTGGACCGGACCGCGCTGGCGGCCGGGGTGACCCCGGCCGGCCGGGCCGCCGAACTCGCCGCGCTGGCCCGGCTGGCCCGCGTCCCGTTGGCCGAACTCTCCTACCGGATCACCGACTTCGCCGAGCCGGTCGGCGGCGCCCTGACCCTGACCGCCGAACTCGGCTGGCGGATCGCCGAGTTCGACGACCTCCCGGCCGTGCTGACCCGGCGGATCGGGTGCGAGCTGGTGGACGGCGAGTGGCTGCTCGCCACCGACCAGCCGATCGGTGGCGCCGCGCTCTGGGACCTCGGCGAGGTCCGGGCGGTGCAGGGCGGGCACAGTCTGGTGCTGGGTCAGGCCGAACCGGCCGCGCTGGCCGCCGCGGCGGCCACGGCCGACCTGGCGGTCCCGCTGGTGACCGAGGTCTGGGGCGGGGACTGGCCCGGCCGGCTGCTGCTCGGCTTCCCGGCCACCGCGGAGCAGTTCGCCCGGCTGCTCGGGGTCTCCGAGGCCGGGTACCAGGGCATAGCCGCCGTCACCACGGCCGCCGCCGGGGCGCCGCTGCACAGCCCGGCCGACCGGGTGCTGATCAACCCACAGGCGTACGCCGGCCTCAGCGAGCTCGGGCGCAGGGTGGTCACCGTGCACGAGGCCACCCACGTCGCGACCCGGGCCGACACCCGGCCGTGGACCCCGCTCTGGCTCTCCGAGGGCGTGGCCGACTACACCGGCTACCGGGGCGCCGGCCGCAGCCCGAAGCAGATCGCGCCGGAACTCGCCCGGGCCGCCGCGGTCAAGGGCTTCACGGCCGCGCTGCCCGCCGACGCCGACTTCGCGGCCGGCTCGGCCGGCATCGGCCTGGCGTACGAACTCGCCTGGTCCGCCTGTGACCTGATCGCCCGCCGGTTCGGCGAGCAGCGGCTGGTCGACTTCTACCGGGCCGCCGGGGCCACCGGGCCGACCGGCGGCCGGGAGGAGTGGTTGGACGGGCTCTGCCGGGCCCGGCTGGGCCTCGGACTGGCCGACCTCACCCGCCAGTGGGGCGAGGACCTGCACCAGCGCTTCGCGCACTGACCGGGGGTCTCACTGGCGGACGCCCGCGCTGTCGATGCCGTCCAGCAGGTCCTGCTCGTACGCGATCCCCGGCCGGACCGGGTACCCGGCGGGCACCGGCGCCTCCAGGGCGGGCGGCAGCACCAGGGTGCGGACCGGTTCGACGACCCGGGTGGAGCGCCAGAGCCGGACGCAGGACAGGATCGTGGCGGCCAGCAGCAGCAGGTTGCGCACGCTCAGCACCACCACGCCCCACAGCTGACTGTTCAGCACCTGGCCGAACAGCACCGGGAACTCCAGCGTGGTGAACAGCGTCGCGGCCAGCACCAGCAGGGCCACCGGCCGCTGGCTGGTGCCACGCACCGTCAGGCAGACCGCGGTCAGGCCGACCACCCAGATCAGGTACTGCGGGCTGATCACCCGGCTGGTCACGGTGAAGATCAGCAGCGCGGTCAGCGCCGCGTCGAAGCTGGTCGCGGTCTGCCAGCGCTTCGCCCGGAGCCGCCAGAACAGCAGCCAGGCGAAGCCGACCACGCTGGCCCCGACCGAGACCTTGGAGATCACCGTGACCCAGGGCCCGAGCATCTCGACCGAGCCGTAGTTCATCTTCACCTCGCCGTGCCAGCCACCGGCCAGCCGGGCGAAGTGCAGCGGCAGCGCGCCGAGCGACTCCACCTCGATGCCGCGGTCCCGCTGGAACTTGAGGAACTCGAAGGCGCCGTTCATCCCGGCCGCGAGCAGGAAGCCCAGCGCACTGAACGAGGCCACCGCCGCCGTCCAGGACCGTCTGGTCCGGCGGCCCTTCGGGGTGCCGATCAGGGCCAGCACCGGCCAGACCTTGACCAGCCCGCCGAGACCGAGCAGCGCACCGCCGAGCGCGGGGCGCCGCAGCACCACCAGCAGCCCGGCCACCGCCAGCGCGGTGACCATGATGTCGTACCGGCAGTAGACCGTCGGCCCGAGCAGCGGCACGCCCGCGACCCAGACCCAGGCCCCGGTGAAGCTCCGGCCGCGCCGCGTCCCGGCCCGCATCAGCAGGGCCATGGTGAGCGCGTCCACCAGCCCGCAGACCACCCAGAACGAGACCAGGTACGACCAGGGCAGCAGCCCGGGCAGCAGGATCACCAGGGCGGCGCCCGGCGGGTACTGCCAGGTCACGTCGTCCAGCGGGAAGGTGCCGGTCTGCAGCACCTGGTACCAGCCGTGGTAGATCACCGAGACGTCGGCGGTCACGTCGGTGTTGGAGATCCCGATCACACCGAGCACCATCAGCACGATCAGCACCCGGGTGGCCAGCCAGCCCCCCGCCAGGCCCCAGAGCGCTCCACCGGCCGGGGACGCCGCCGGACCGCGGTCGGCACCGCCCGCACTGATGCCGGTACTCCCGGTCGGGGCCAACTCCACCGCACTCCCTCGTTCTCCTTGGTGCACGCCGCGCGGATCCACCCCCGAGCCCCCGTCCGTTCTCGCCGTACCGTCTCCGCGTACCGGGCCGGCACGGCTGCCCACCCTAATCAAAAGTGTGCCGCCCCTGTCGGTCGCGTTCCCGGCACACCGGGGCGTTGACCTATGGTACGGATCAGCGACCGGTACACCGAGCACCCCCCGACCGAGCGAGCCGTGGCATGCACAAGACTTTGATCGTCACCAACGACTTCCCGCCCCGCCCCGGCGGCATCCAGGCCTTCGTCCACAACATGGCGGTGCGCCAGCCGGCCGGCAGCATTGTGGTGTACGCCTCGAACTGGCGGGACGGCAGCGAGGTGGCGACGTTCGACGCGGAGCAGCCGTTCCCGGTGATCCGGGACCGGACGAAGATGATGGTGCCGACGCCCCGGGTCACCCGGCGGGCCGCCGAGATCCTCCGCGCCGAGGGCTGCGACTCGGTCTGGTTCGGCGCCGCCGCACCGCTCGGTCTGATGGCCCCCGCGCTGCGCCGGGCGGGCGCGGGCCGACTGCTCGGCATGACGCACGGCCACGAGGCCGCCTGGGCCCAGCTCCCGGTCTCCCGGCAGCTGCTCCGCCGGATCGGCGCGGGCACCGACACCCTGACCTACCTCGGCGAGTACACCCGCTCCCGGATCGCCGCCGCGGTCGGCCCCGAGGCGGCCGCCCGGATGGTCCAGCTGCCGCCCGGCGTGGACGAGCAGACCTTCCGGCCGGACTCCGGCGGTGCCGAGGTCCGGGCCCGGCTCGGCCTGACGGACCGTCCGGTGGTGGTCTGCGTCTCCCGGCTGGTGCCGCGCAAGGGGCAGGACACCCTGATCGCCGCGCTGCCGCAGATCCTCCGGGACGTGCCGGACGCGGTGCTGCTGATCGTCGGCGGCGGCCCCTACCAGGGCGACCTGGAGAAGCTCGCCGAGGCACGCGGGGTCAGCGCCTCGGTCCGCTTCACCGGGGCGGTGCCCTGGTCCGAGCTGCCCGCCCACTACGGCGCGGGGGACGTCTTCGCGATGCCCTGCCGCACCCGCCGGGGCGGCCTGGACGTGGAGGGCCTGGGCATCGTCTACCTGGAGGCCAGCGCCACCGGCCTGCCGGTGATCGCCGGGGACTCCGGCGGCGCCCCCGACGCCGTCCTGGAGGGTGAGACCGGCTACGTGGTCCCCGGCAACTCCCCCGAGGCGGTGGCCGAACGCACCGTCCGCCTGCTGCACGACCCCGAACTCCGCCGCACCATGGGCGAGGCCGGCCGCCGCTGGGTCGAACGCTCCTGGCGCTGGGACCTGCTGGCGGGGCGCTTGACCGCTCTGCTCAGCCAGGACTGACCAGGGGCTCGGGGGACTGCGAGGAGATCCGGCGAGCGGGTCACCGCGGAAGTGCCCGGCCGCGCACGCACGTTGAACGCGCCTGAGGCCGGCGCCGCCGTGCCCCGGCCCCTGAGGGCAGCTCAGCGGCGGTAGAGGCCCTCGACCTCTGCGGCGAAGTCCTTCATCACCACGTTGCGCTTGAGCTTGAGCGAGGGCGTCAGGTGGCCGCTCTCCTCGGAGAAGACGGTGTCCAGGATGTGGAACTTCTTCACCGCCTCGGCGTGCGAGACCGCCTGGTTGCCCTCGTCCACGGCGGCCTGAACGGCCGTCAGCAGGTCGGGGTCCTCGCGGAGTTCGGCCAGGGTGGCGCCGGCCGGCTTCCCGGTGAGCTCCTTCCAGCGGGGGAAGAAGTCCTCGTCGATGGTGACCAGGCAGGCGATGAACGGCTTGCGGTCGCCGACCACCATCACCTCGCCGATCAGCGCATGGGCCCGGATCCGGTCCTCGATCACGGCGGGGGCGACGTTCTTGCCGCCCGCGGTGACCAGGATCTCCTTCTTCCGGCCGGTGATGGTCAGGTAGCCGTCGGCGTCCAGGCTGCCCAGGTCGCCGGTGGCGAACCAGCCGTCGCGCAGCGCCTCCGCGGTGGCGGCCGGGTTGTTCCAGTAGCCGGTGAAGATCTGCGGGCCCTGGAGCAGCACCTCGCCGTCCTCGGCGATCCGGATCGCCGAGCCGGGCAGTGGCTGGCCGACGGTGCCGATCTTCGGCCGGTCGTGCGGGTTGAAGGCGGTGGCCGCACAGGTCTCGGTCAGGCCGTAGCCCTCCAGCACGGTGAAGCCGATGCCCCGGTAGAAGTGGCCGAGCCGCTCGCCGAGCGGGGCGCCGCCGGAGATCGCGTGGGTGGCCCGGCCGCCCAGGGCGGCGCGCAGCTTGCTGTAGACCAGCTTGTCGAAGACCGCGTGCTTCAGCCGCAGGCCCAGGCTCGGGCCGCCGTGGTCCAGGGCCCGGCTGTACGCGATCGCGGTGTCGGCCGCCCGGTCGAAGATCTTGCCCTTGCCGTCGGCCTGCGCCTTGGCTCTGGCGGTGTTGTAGACCTTCTCGAAGACCCGGGGCACACCGAGGATCAGGGTCGGCCGGAACGAGGCCAGCTCGGCGGTGACGTCCTTGATGTCGGAGACGTGGCCGAGCTTGATCGGGGTGATCACGGCGGCGATCTCGGCGATCCGGCCGAGCACGTGGGCCAGCGGCAGGAAGAGCAGCACCGAGCTGTGCCCGGTGCGGAACAGCGGCTCCAGCCGGGCCGTCACGTTGCCCAGCTCGGCCAGGAAGTTGCCGTGGGTGAGCTGACAGCCCTTCGGACGCCCGGTGGTGCCCGAGGTGTAGACGATGGTGGCGATCGAGTCGGCGGTCGCCACCGAGCGGCGCTCGGTGACCGTGCTGTCGGCGACCCGGGTGCCGGCCTTCGCCAGTTCGGCCAGGGCGCCGCGCTCGATCTGCCAGGTGTGGGCCAGCTCCGGCAGCCGGTCGCGCAGCCCGGCCACCACGGTGGAGTGGGTGTCGGTCTCGGTGACCACCGCGACGGCGCCGGAGTCGCCGAGGATCCAGGCGACCTGCTCGGCGGAGGAGGTCTCGTACACCGGCACGGTGATCGCGCCCGCGCACCAGATGGCGAAGTCCAGCACGGTCCACTCGTACCGGGTGCGGGACATCACGCCGACCCGGTCGCCGGGGGCCACGCCCGCCGCGATCAGGCCCTTGGCGGTGGCACGGACCTCGGTCAGGAACTGGGCCGCCGTCAGATCCACCCACTGTCCGTCCAGCTTGCGGCTGAGAACCGCCACGTCCGAGTGCTGCTCGGCGTTCTGGTGGACCAGGTCGGAGAGGTTACCGCCGCTCGGTACCTGGTAGCGGGCCGGAAGGCTGAACTCGAGCAAGACTGCTCCTCGTCTGCGACGCTGCGGGACGGCAGGACGTTACTGCCCGGTAGGTGGATTGACCAGAGTTGTCCGGCCCGGTGTTCGAAGAGTCACACCGGCGGCCTGGCCCGATGCTCCCGACTCGCACCTTACGACAGCCCACGGGTGACCCGCCGGTAGCCCGGACGGCCGTGACCTGGACCGATGGGGCACCGGCCGGGAGAGGGGCGGCAGCGCGATAGCCTTCCCTGGGCGCAACACCTGTAACAGGACAGCGGAGGCCGTGTCATGGCGGAACACACCAGGTCGAGCATCACCATCGACGCGACCCCGGCCGAGGTCATGGCGGTGATCGCGGACTTCGCCGCGTACCCGGCCTGGACCGGCGAGGTCAAGGAGGTCGAGGTCCTGGAGACCGCCGGGAACGGCCGGGCCGCGCAGGTGCGCCTGCTGCTGGACGCCGGCGCGATCCGCGACGAGCACGTGCTCGCCTACACCTGGGACGGCGACCGCGAGGTCAGCTGGACCCTGGTGAAGAGTCAGATGCTGCGCTCGCTGGACGGCTCCTACGCGCTGGCCCCGGTCGGCAGCGGCACCGAGGTCACCTACCAGCTGGCCGTGGACGTCAAGATCCCGATGCTCGGCATGATCAAGCGCAAGGCCGAGAAGGTCATCATCGACCGTGCGCTGGCCGGGCTGAAGAAGCGCGTCGAGGGCTGATCCCCGCGATGCGGACCATCCTGGTCAGCGGCGAGGGTGCCGAGGAGGTCGCCGCCGCGACCGCGCTGCACCACGCGCGGCAGGGGCTGACCACCCGTCTGCTGGCCGCTGACGACCCGCACCGGGTGCTGGACACCGTGCTGGGCACCCGGCTGACCGACCGGGCGGTCCGGTACGCCGACGCCCTGACGGTGGCCAGGACCGACGGGCCGACGGCCTTCCGGGCGGCGGTCGAGGGCCTCTCCGGTGTGCTCGGTCCCGCCCTCGACCTGCTCGGTGCCACCCCGCTGGACCCGGAGGAGCTCACCCCGCTGCCCGGCACCGGCCAGCTCGCCCTGCTCCGCTCGCTGCGCACTGTCCGGGCCCAGGTGCTGGTGGTGGCCGCGCCCCGCCCCGCCGAACTGATCGCCGCGCTCGCGCTGCCCGAGCAGCTCGACCGCTACCTGGCCCGGCTGCTGCCCGAGCAGCGGCAGGCCGCCCGGGCGCTCCGCCCGCTGCTGGCCGCCGTCGCCGGGGTGCCGATGCCCGCCGAGTGGCTGTTCGAGGCCCGGACCAGAGCGACCGCCGCACTCGCCGAGGCCCGGGCGGTGATCGAGTCCCCCTCGACCACCGTCCGCCTGGTGGTGGAGGCGGCCGCCCCGCGCCCGGCCGAGCTGCGCCGGATCCGGGCCGGGCTGGCCCTGCACCGGCTGCGGCTGGACGCGGTGGTCGCCCACCGGGCGCTGCCCGCGGCCGCGGCCGGCTCCGTCGACCCCTGGCTGGCCGGGCAGGCCGCCCGTGAGCGGGACGCCCTGGCCGGGCTGGCCGCCGAGCTGGACGTCCCGCTGCTGACCAGCCGTCAGCCCGGGCCCGCGCTGGAGGCGGTGGCCGAGCAGCTGTACGGCGGCACCGCCACCCCACAGGCGGCCGAACACCCCTGGTGGGTGGAGGACCGGCTGGCCGAGGACGGCCTGCTGCTCTGGCACCTGGCGCTGCCGGGGGCCGACCGGTCCGAGCTGGAACTGGTCCGGCGCGGCGACGAGTTGGTGGTCGGCCTGGGCGGCTACCGCAGGCTGCTGCCGCTGCCCGCCGCACTGCGCCGCTGCACGGTGAGCGGGGCCGCCCTGGCGGACGGCGAGCTGGTGGTCAGGTTCGCCCCCGACCGGGACCTCTGGCCGCGAGGTTAGGGGCCACCCCGGGGCTGGGGCATCCGGTAGCGTCGCAGCGGTAAGCCGAGCACCGAGGAGGACCCGATGGCCGACGAGCAGTCAGACCGCACAGCCGACCTGGTCGAGGAGGTGCGCCGGTTCGCCGCGGTGGTGGGGGAGAAGGCCCAGGAGATCGGCGGCCGGCTGCGCGAGCAGAACCCCGAGGTCTACGGCCACCTGGCCGCCGCCGGTGGCGAACTGCTGGCCGCCTACCGCGCGGCCGTGAGCGGTCACGAGCGAACGTGGTCCGCGCCCGGACCTGCCGACGTAGAGCCCATCGACCTTGACGGTGCGGCGGACAACTCGTGAAGCCGCTGGTCAGAGCCGGTGACCGGCCGCCTGCGTGGAGTGACCGTGCGCGGTAAATCGTACGACTTCTGAATGCTCGCCCAGGACCTTCGGGGAAATTGTCTTCGAATAATGTATGCAGCGCTGTGTACGGGAGCACCGTTGGGCGGGTACCGTTTCGGCTCAGCGGGAACGAGTGAATAGCTGAGGGACACATGGCTCTGACCATCGGCGTCGATGTCGGCGGTACGAAGATCGCGGCCGGCGTGGTCGACGAGAACGGCGAGATCCTCGCGCGGACTCGGGTACCCACCCCGGCCGACCCCCAGTGGGCGGTCGACGCCATCGCGCAGGCCGTACGCGAGCTCAAGGAGCAGCACCCGGAGGTCGCGGCGGTCGGGGTCGGAGCTCCCGGCTTCGTCGACCGGGACCGCTCCACGGTGATCTTCGCGCCCAACATCGCGTGGGAGAACGAGCCGCTCAAGGTCCGGATCGAGGAGCTCACCGGCCTCCGCACGGTGGTGGAGAACGACGCCAACTGCGCGGCCTGGGCCGAGTTCAGGTTCGGCGCGGCGGCCGCGCACGAGGACACCGTGCTGATCACGGTCGGCACCGGCATCGGCGGCGGCATCGTGCTGGACGGGCGGCTGCACCGCGGCCGGTTCGGCGTCGCGGGCGAGATCGGCCACCTCAACATGGTGCCGGACGGCCTGCTCTGCGGCTGCGGCGGCAAGGGCTGCTGGGAGCAGTACGGCTCCGGCCGGGCACTGCGCCGCTACGGCCGGGAGAAGGCGGCCGGCGACCCGATCGCGGGCAAGCGGATGCTGGAGCTGAACGACGGCGCCGCCGACACCATCCGGGGCATCCACATCACCGAGGCCGCCGCCGAGGGCGACCCGCTGGCGCTGGAGTGCTACGCGGAGCTGGCCGACTGGCTCGGCCGCGGCATGGCCGACCTGGCCGCGCTCTTCGACCCGGCCGTCTTCGTGCTCGGCGGCGGGGTCTCCGACTCCGGCGCCCTGTTGCTCGACCCGGTCGCGGCCGCTTTCGAGAAGTACATCACCGGGGGGGTGCACCGCCCCCGCGCCGAGGTGGTGCTCGCCACCATGGGCTCGGCCGCCGGCATCGCCGGCGCGGCCGACCTGGCCCGGATCTGACCCACGGTCACCCCGGTGGGCACGGCGTGCCCGCCCACCGGGGTGTTCCGCACCGGGCGGCCCATAGACTCGTCGGATGGACACCACCCCCGACCCGCTGATCGGTACCCTGCTGGACGCCCGGTACCGGGTGGAGCAGCGGATCGCGGTCGGCGGCATGGCCACCGTCTACCGGGCCACCGACACCCGGCTGGACCGGGTGGTGGCGGTGAAGGTGATGCACCCTTCGCTGGCCCAGGACGCCGAGTTCACCGGCCGGTTCATCCGGGAGGCCAAGGCGGTGGCCCGGCTGGCCCACCCCAACGTGGTGAACGTCTTCGACCAGGGGGCCGACGGCCGGTCGGTCTTCCTGGCGATGGAGTACGTGCCCGGGCGGACCCTGCGGGACCTGCTCAGGGATCGCGGGGCACTGAGCGTCCGGGGCACGCTGGACGTGCTGGAGCCGGTGCTGGCGGCGCTCGGCGCCGCGCACCGGGCGGGCCTGGTGCACCGGGACGTGAAGCCGGAGAACGTGCTGATCACCGACGGCGGGCTGGTCAAGGTGGCCGACTTCGGCCTGGTCCGGCTGCTCAGCGGCGCGGACGGGATCACCGAGACCACCTCGGCCGGCACCGTGCTCGGCACCGTCTCCTACCTCGCCCCTGAGCAGATCCGGCCGGGCCTGCCGACCGACCAGCGGGTGGACGTCTACGCGGCGGGCATCCTGCTGTACGAGATGCTCACCGGCGCCAAGCCCTACCAGGGCGAGAACCCGATGCAGGTGATCTACCGTCACCTGCACGAGGACGTCCCGCCGCCGTCCCTGGTCGCCCCCGGCGCGGGCGCCGAACTGGACGCGATAGTCGCCGCCGCCACCTCGCGCGACCCCGGCGCCCGGCCGTACGACGCGGTGGAGCTGCTGGCCGCGCTGCAGCGGGCCCGGCGGCAGCTGACACCCGCTCGGCTGGACGCCGAGCCGCCCGCCTCGGCCCGGCGCAGCCCGCAGCACCCGACCACCGAGGCCACCTCGGTGCTCGACCAGCGCGACCGGGTGGAGCGCACCAGCGTGCTGGACGTGCCCACCATGATGCTCGCCCGGCCCCGCCCCTACGACGAGCCGGCCCCGGCCAGGCGGTCCCGGCCGCGCCGTTCGCGCAAGCCGCTGATCTGGGCCGCGGTGCTGGCCGCCGTGCTGCTGCTGGTCGGCGGGACGACGTACACGCTGTCCAACGCGCTCTACGCCGAGGTGCCCGCGATCGTCGCGCAGACCCAGGCGGAGGCGGTGCGGACGCTGGACGGCGCGGGGCTGCAGGGCAGCTTCGCGCAGCAGTTCAGCGAGACCGTCCCGGCCGGGCAGGTGATGGCGACCGACCCCGGGGTGGGCGCGCGGGCCCGGAAGAGCGACCCCGTGCGGGTGACGCTCTCCAAGGGCCCCGAACGGGTGACGGTGCCCGGGTTGGCCGGGAAGACGCTGGAGGACGCCCGGAAGGAGCTGGCCGCCGCCCGGCTCACGCCGGGAACGGTCACCGAGGAGTTCAGCGACACGGTGGCGCAGGGCACGGTGCTCGCCACCGCGCCGGCGGCCGACGCCCGGCTGGCGGTGGACGCGCCGGTGGCGCTGACGGTCAGCAAGGGCATGCGCCCGGTGCCGAACGTGGTCGGACTGGGCCGGGACGAGGCCGAGAAGGCGCTCAAGGACGCGGGCTTCAAGGCCCGGCTCCCGTTCCTGACGCTGGGCCTGGGCAAGGTGACCAAGCAGGAGCCGGCGGCGGGCCAGCCCGCGCGGCAGGGCACCGAGGTGACGATCACCCCGCAGTTCTGACCCCCCGTCAGCGCAGCGGGCCGTCGCCCGGCTCCTCCTGGTAGGAGTAGCGCTGCTCGGTCCAGGGGTCGGCGAGGTTGTGGTAGCCGCGCTCCTCCCAGAAGCCCCGCCGGTCGGCCCGCATGTACTCGACCGCGCGGACCCACTTCGGGCCCTTCCAGGCGTACCGGCCGGGGACCACCAGGCGGACCGGGAAGCCGTGCTCGACGGTGAGCGGCCGGCCGTCGTGGTGGGTGGCGAAGACCGTCGAGGGGTCGGCGAACTCGGCCAGCGTGAGGTTGGCGCTGTAGCCGTACTCGGCCCAGACCATCACATGGCTGACCTGCGCGGCCGGCGGCACCTGTTCGAGCACGGTGGCGGCGGCGATCCCGCTCCACTCGTTGTCGAGCATCGAAAACCGAGTGACGCAGTGGAAGTCGGCGCGCACGGTGACCCGGGGGAGGGCGTGGAAGCCGTCGAAGTCCCAACTGTGCTTCTCCGCCGAGGCGGTGGCCCCGAACACCTGGAAGTCCCAGGTCAGTGGCTTGAACCGGGGGACCGGGCCGTAGTGCAGCACCGGCCAGCCGCGCTGCAGGCGCTGGCCGGGAGGGAGTCTCGGGTCAGCCGGCTGGAGCTCTTCGTGTTCTGACTGACCCATGCCTCCATGGTGACAGACGGCGGGCGGTGCGCCGCGCGCGCCCCTGAGCGGGGGGTCACTCGAACGGTATAAATCGGATATTCCGACACATGTTCCAGTAAGTGTGAACTTACTGGAAATTACGCCCGGGACAGTGCCACGATGCGGTCAGCCGTGGTTCCGCCGTGACGTAGAACGAAGAGCAGGAGGGCACCGCCATGAAGGGCGACGCCGAGGTCATCGAATTCCTCAACGAGCAGCTCACCGCCGAGTTGACCGCGATCAACCAGTACTTCCTGCACGCCAAGATGCAGGAGAACTTCGGCTGGACGAAGCTCGCCAAGTACACCCGGCACGAGTCCATCGACGAGATGAAGCACGCGGAGACGCTGACCGACCGGATCCTCTTCCTGGACGGGCTGCCGAACTACCAGCGGCTGTTCCACGTCCGGGTCGGCCAGACCGTCCAGGAGATGTTCGAGGCGGACCGCCAGGTCGAGGTCGAGGCGATCGACCGGCTGAAGCGCGGCATCGTGGTGATGCGGGCGAAGAACGACGTCACCTCGGCCAACATCTTCGAGTCGATCCTGGCGGACGAGGAGCACCACATCGACTACCTGGACACCCAGCTCGAACTGCTGGAGAAGCTCGGCGAGGCGCTCTACCTGGCGCAGCTCATCGAGCAGCCGGAGAGCTGATCCCGGAGCCGGTCAGGCCGCCTGGGCGGCCGGCTGCCCGGGCTCGGCCAGACCGAGCCTGGCGGCCAGCCTGGCTGTCGGGCACGGGCGGGCCCCGTGCTCCCCGAGCAGGGCCTGGATCCGGCGGACGCACGAGCCGCAGTCCGTGCCGGCCTTGCAGCCCTTGGCTATCTCGCGGGGGGTCTGCGCGCCGTCGTCGATCTGCTGCTTGACCTGGGCCTCGGTGACCGCATGGCACATGCACACGTACATCGCGGTCACTCCCGGGGTCTGGTGCGGCGCATTGAGCTAAGGCTTACCTTACCCAATAATGCGGGCACGAAAAAGCCCCTCCGCTCTCCGTAACCCGGAAAGCGGAGGGGCCTTCGTCACATCGGGGGTCAGTGGCCCCGGTACAGCTCCGCCACCTGGAAGGCCAGGTCGAGCGACTGGCTGCGGTTCAGCCGCGGGTCGCAGGCCGTCTCGTAGCGCTGGTGCAGGTCGTCGACCAGCACCTCGTCGCCGCCGCCGACGCACTCGGTGACGTCGTCACCGGTGAGCTCGACGTGGATGCCGCCCGGGTGGGTGCCGAGGCCGCGGTGCACCTCGAAGAAGCCCTGGACCTCGTCCAGCACGTCGTCGAACTTCCGGGTCTTGTGACCGCTGGACGCCTCGAACGTGTTGCCGTGCATCGGGTCGCAGATCCACACCGGCTGGGCGCCGGAGGCGGTGACCTTCTCCACCAGGGTGGGCAGGTGCTCGCGGACCTTGCCCGCACCCATCCGGGTGATGAAGGTGAGCCGGCCGGGCTCGCGCTCGGGGTCGAGCTTCTCGATCAGGGTGAGCGCCTCGTCGACCGAGGTGGTCGGGCCGAGCTTCACGCCGATCGGGTTGCGGATCTTCGAGGCGAACTCGATGTGCGCGTGGTCGAGCTGACGGGTGCGCTCACCGATCCAGACCATGTGGCCGGAGACGTCGTACAGGTCGCCGGTGCGCGAGTCGACGCGGGTCAGCGCCGTCTCGTAGTCCAGCACCAGGGCCTCGTGCGAGGAGTAGAACTCGACCGTCCGGAACTCTTCCGGGGCCACCCCGCACGCGTTCATGAAGGCCAGCGCGTTGTCGATCTCACGCGCCAGCTGCTCGTAGCGCTGCCCGGCCGGGGAGTTGCGCACGAAGTCCTGGTTCCAGGCGTGCACCTGGCGCAGGTCGGCGTAACCACCGGTGGTGAAGGCCCGGACCAGGTTGAGCGTCGCGGCGGAGGCGTTGTACATCCGCTTGAGGCGCTCCGGGTCCGGGATCCGGGACTCGGGAGTGAAGTCGAAGCCGTTGACCGAGTCGCCCCGGTAGACCGGGAGGGTCACGCCGTCCCGGGTCTCGGTCGACTTGGAGCGCGGCTTGGAGTACTGCCCCGCGATCCGGCCGACCTTCACGACCGGCACCGAGGCCGCGTACGTGAGTACGGCGGCCATCTGGAGCAGGGTCTTCAACTTGTTTCGGATGTGGTCGGCGGAGACGCCGTCGAATGCCTCGGCGCAGTCGCCGCCCTGCAGCAGGAACGCCTCACCACGCGCGACGGCACCGAGCCGGGCGCGCAGCTGGTCGCACTCGCCGGCGAAGACGAGCGGCGGATACGAGGCGAGGTCCGCAAGAGCCTTGCGCAGCGCCTCTTGATCCGGCCATTCAGGCTGCTGCGCCGCGGGCAGGGACTGCCAGGAGTGCTGATTTGTCACGGTCACGGGGACAAGGCTACGGGTTTGTGACCGAAACTCCGGCACACCGCCCGATGGGTGAGACACCTGATGGACAATGAGCCGAACAGCCTCAGCTGTCCGGGATTTGGGTTAGGCTCAGCCCCGTGAACGCGCCGCACACCTTCTCCTGGTGGTGGACCAACCCCTTGGGTGGTCCACGAGTTGAGCGTTCCTAGACGCACACGACGGCCGCCCTTCGGGGCGGCCGTCGGCGTTTGAGGAGTCGGACGGCCCTCCCGGAAGCGGATTCCCACCCCGCACCCCTCCCGGAAGGACCAGTCGAACCGTGACCAGTCTCACCTCGCTGCTGCACCGCCTCTCCGCCGCCGACGCCCCCGCGTACGCGCTGCTGCACCGCCGCGCCCCCCGGCACGCGCCGGACACCGTCGAGGTGCTGATCGGCACGGCGGGCGCCTACGACGAGCTGGCCGACCTGCCGGTGCCGATCGGGGCGCCGGTCGGCGGCGCGCGGCACGACCTGCTCGCCCTGGTCCCGTACCGGCAGATCCGCGAGCGGGGCTTCGAGGCGCACGACGACGGCACCCCGCTGCAGGGCATCCGGGTCGAGGAGCAGTACACCTTCCCGCTGGCCGAGGTGCTGGCCGCGCTGCCGGAGCGGCCGATCTCGCTCACCGGCGGCTCGTTCGACATCGACGACCGGGCGTACGCCGAGATCGTCCGCACCGTGATCGCGGACGAGATCGGCCGGGGCGAGGGCGCCAACTTCGTGATCCGGCGTGACTTCACGGCGCAGCTGGACGACTTCGGCCCGGCCACCCCGCTCAGCCTGTTCGGCCGGCTGCTGGACCAGGAGCGCGGGGCGTACTGGACCTTCCTGGTACACACGGGGGAGAGGTACCTGGTCGGCGCCTCGCCGGAGGTCCACGTCCGGCAGAGCGGCGGCACCGTGGTGATGAACCCGATCTCCGGGACGTACCGGTATCCGGCCTCGGGCCCGGGCATCGACTCGCTGCTGGCGTTCCTGAACGACCCCAAGGAGCTGGAGGAGCTCACCATGGTGGTCGACGAGGAGCTCAAGATGATGTGCACCGTCGGCGACCTCGGCGGCCAGGTGCTCGGCCCCCGGCTCAAGGAGATGGCCCACCTCGCGCACACCGAGTACGAGCTGCGCGGCCGGACCTCACTGGACGTCAGGGAGGTGCTCAAGGAGACCATGTTCGCCGCCACCGTGACCGGCAGCCCGGTGCAGAACGCCACCAGGGTGATCAAGCGTTACGAGCGCACCGGCCGTGGCTACTACTCCGGCGCGCTGGCCCTGATCGGCCGGACCGCCAGCGGCGGGCAGCAGCTCGACTCACCGATCTGCATCCGCACCGTCGACATCGACCGCACCGGCGGCCTGGTGGTCCGGGCCGGGGCGACCCTGGTCCGGCACTCCGACCCCGACTCCGAGGTGGCCGAGACGCACGCCAAGGCGGCCGGGGTGCTCACCGCGATCGGGGCCCGCTCCGCGCCCGCCCACCACGCGGCCCGCAAGGGGGCCAGGGTGCTGGCCGACGACCACCGGGTGCAGGCGGCGCTGGACTCCCGGCGCGGGCGGCTCGCCCCGTTCTGGCTGCGGATGCAGCAGCCCGCCACCGTCACCGCCGAGTTGGAGACCCTGGTGGTGGACGGGGAGGACACCTTCACCTCGATGCTGTCCCACCTGCTCACCTCGCTCGGCCACCGGGTCCGGGTGCTCCGCTTCGACACCCCCGGCCTGCGCGAGCTGGTGGCGGCCCATCAGGGACCGCTGGTGCTCGGCCCCGGCCCGGGCGACCCGGCCGACCCGGCGGACGCCAAGATGGCGATCCTGCGGCCGATCGTGGCCGAGGCGCTGGCCGCCGCCCGCAGCGGCGCCCGGACCGCCCCGCTGCTCGCGGTCTGCCTGAGCCACCAGCTGGTCTCGGCCGAACTCGGCCTGCCGCTGGCCCGGAAGGACGTCCCCTACCAGGGCGCCCAGGAGAACATCGACCTGTTCGGCACCCGCCGGACGGTCGGCTTCTACAACACCTTCACCTCGCGCTGCACCGACGCCGACGCGGCCCGGCTGGCCGCCGAGGGCATCGAGGTGGCCCGGGCCGACGACTCCACCGACGTGCACGCGCTGCGCGGCCCGGGCTTCGTCACCCTGCAGTTCCACCCCGAGTCGGTGCTGACCCGGGAGGGCGTGGTGCTGGTCGCCGAACTGCTGGAAAGCATGGGCGCGCTGGCGGTCTGAGGCGCCCCTGGACGACACGCTCCTCAGAGCGTGTCGTCCAGGCCCTGTTCGATCGCGTAGCGGACCAGTTCGACCCGGTTGTGCAGCTGGAGTTTGCCGAGGGTGTTCTGCACGTGGTTCTGCACCGTGCGGTGGGAGAGCACCAGGCGGTCGGCGATCTGACGGTACGACAGGCCCTTGGCGACCAGCCGGAGCACCTCGGTCTCCCGGGCGGTGAGCTGCGGGGCCGAGGGGGCGGACGGGCCGGTGGCCAGCCGGCGGAACTCGCCGAGCACCAGGCCGGCCAGGCCGGGGGTGAAGACCGGTTCGCCGAGGGCGGTCCGGCGGACGGCGTCGATCAGCTCGTCCCGGTGGGCGGACTTGAGCAGGTAGCCGGTGGCGCCGGACTTCACCGCCTCCAGCACGTCGGCGTGCTCGCCGCTGGCGGAGAGCACCAGCACCCGGACCGCCGGATCCTGGGCGACCGCCTGCCGGCAGACCTCGACGCCGGGCAGGGTGGGCAGGTTGAGGTCGAGCACGATCACCTGGGGGGTGCTGGCCCGGGCCCGGCGGACCGCCTCCTCGCCGTCGCCGGCGGTGGCCACCACGTCGAAACCGGCCTCGGCCAAGTCCCGGGAGACCGCCTCGCGCCACATCGGGTGGTCGTCGACCACCATGATCCGTACCTGACCGTCCATCGGCCCTCCCGGTCTCTGCAGCGAAGCGGCGGGCGCCGAGCCTATCCGGCCGCCCCGGCCCGGCGGGCGCGGGGCACCCGTAGTTCGATCTCGACGCCCTCGCCCGGGGCGGAGTGGAGCTCGGCGCTGCCGCCGAGGTCGAGCAGCCGGCCCCGGATGGACTGCGAGACGCCGAGCCGGCCGGCCCGCTCCGCCTCGGCCAGCCGGCCGACCGGGTAGCCCGGGCCGTCGTCGCGGATGCTCACCGTGACCGTCCCCGGCTCGTCCTCGACCAGGATCCACGCCCGGGCGGACCCGCCCGCGTGCCGGCGGACGTTGTCCACCGCGGCGCCGACGGCGGCGGACAGCTCGGCGGCGACCCGGGCGGGCAGCCGGACCGGGGAGGCCGGGGAGGACAGCGTGATCCGGTCGTCGGCGTACCGGCCGAGCAGCGGCAGCAGGTCCTGCTCGCCGCCGTCGGCGGCCACCGGCTGACCGCCCGTCATCAGGGTGCGCAGCGCACGTTCCTGTTCGCCCGCCAGCCGGCCCAGCTCGCCGGGGTCGCCCTCGCGGCGCTGGACCAGGGCGAGCACCTGGAGCACCCCGTCGTGGATGTCCCGGGAGAGCCGCTCGCGCTCCCGGGAGGCGGCCTCCACCTGGAGCGCCTGGGTGAGCGCGGCCTCGCTGGCCCGGGCCAGCTCGATCACGTAGCCGATGGCGCAGCCCGCGGCCATCAGCAGCACGATGTTGTGCAGGTTGTCCGGGGTGATCCCGCCGTGCCCGGCGATGTTGGCCACCCCGACCACCGCCCCGGCGAAGGCCGCCCAGCGCCAGCCGCCCTTGCCCGCGAAGCCGAGCACGGTGCCCGCCGCCCAGATGGTCGGCAGGGTGGGGGCGCCGGCCAGGATCCGGGCGGGGGAGTCGATCACGCCGCTCATCACGATGCCGGTGACCGCGAAGGCCAGGTCGGTGGTCAGCACGTACCAGGTGCAGCGTTGCGGCCCGGCGAAGGACCGGGTGCTGGCCAGCGTCCACAGGGTCAGCGCACCGAGGAAGATCCAGCCGGAGACCGGGTGCAGGAAGTCCTGGTAGGAGCCGAAGTAGCGGAGCAGCGCGTACGTCAGCGCCATGATCCGGAAGAAGGTGATGGCCCGCCAGAGCGGCATCTCGACCGACATGCCCCCGGCGGCCACCGAGCCGCCGTACCCGGGCCGGTGATCGGCCATCGTCCCCCCTCGGTCGGCCGACTACTCGGCCGTGGTGTCCTTCTGGTCCTTCTCGGCCAGCGCGGCGGCCTCGGCCTCGGCGGCCTTCTTCTCGGCCTCCTGCTGGGCCTTGACCGCCTTCTGCTCGGCCTTGCGCTCGGCGTCGCTGCGCTTCTTGTCCTCGGCCATCTGGCGCTTGGCGGCGGTCGCGTAGATGTCGACGTACTCCTGGCCGGACAGCCGCATGATCTCGTACATCACCTCGTCCGTCACCGAACGGAGGATGAAGCGGTCGTTCTCCATGCCGTGGTAGCGGGAGAAGTCGAGCGGCCGGCCGATCCGGATGCCGGGGCGGACGCCGAAGTTCGGCACCACCTGGCCGGGCGGCTGGACCTTCTCGGTGTCGATCATCGCGACCGGGATCACCGGCGCGCCGGTGGCCAGCGCGACCCGGGCCAGGCCGCCGACCTTGCCCCGGTAGAGCTTGCCGTCGGGGGAACGGGTGCCCTCGGGGTAGACCCCGAACAGCTCGCCCCGCTCGATCACCGCGACGGCGCTGCGGATCGCGGCCTCACCGGCGCCCCGGACGCCCGAGCGGTCCACCGGGAGCTGGCCGACGCCCTTGAAGAAGGCGGCGGTCAGCTTGCCCTTGAGGCCGGGGGTGTTGAAGTACTCCGCCTTGGCGATGAAGGTCACCCGACGCTTCATCAGGGCAGGCAGGAAGAACGAGTCCGAGAACGACAGGTGGTTGCTCGCGATGATCGCGGGGCCGTCGTCGGGGATGTTGTCGGCACCCTCGATCCAAGGCCGGAAGAAGATCCGCAGCAGCGGTGCGACGATCATCTTCATCAGTCGGTAGAACAACCGGGGCCTCCTGTTGTGCGGACCGGTCGATCCTAATGCTTCCGGCAGGCCCCGCAGCACCGGCGGGGCTGTACGAGTCGACGCCGACCATGGGACGATTCGGCTGCCAGTGCCAGAAGTCGCTGCCAGAGCCCGCTGCCGACGCCCCGTCAGGGCCCGGACGGCTCCGTACCGCGAAGGAGCCCGCTGATGCCGTTGCTGCCCGGCGCCGAACCGTTCCGTCACCTGGGGGGCCGGGTCGGCGTGCTGTTCGTGCACGGCTTCACCGGCTCGCCGCAGCCGCTCCGGCCCTGGGCGGAGGAGTTCGCCGCCGCCGGGTACTCGGTCTCGGTGCCGCTGCTCCCCGGCCACGGCACCCGCTGGCAGGACATGCAGCTGACCCGCTGGGAGGACTGGTACGCCGAGGCCGAGCGGGCCTTCGAGGAGCTGTCCGCCGACTGCGACCAGGTGTTCGTCTGCGCCCTCTCGATGGGCGGCGCGCTCGCCCTGCGGCTGGCCGCCCGCAAGGGCGTGGCGGTGGCCGGACTGGTGCTCGTCAACCCGTCCGTGCGTTCCGACAACCCCGCAAGTGTGCTGTTGCCGGTGATCCGGCACCTGGTCCCGAGCCTGCCCGGGGTGGCGAACGACATCGCCAAGCCCGGCACGCACGAGCTCGGCTACGACCGGACGCCGCTGCATTGCATGCCGCCTGGTCACTGGCCCGACTGTGGAAGACCGTGCAGGCCGAGCTGCCCGACGTACGCCGACCGGTCCTGCTGCTGCACAGCCCGCAGGACCATGTGGTCTCCCCGGCCAACTCCGAGTTGGTGCTGGCCCGGATATCCTCGACCGATGTGACCGAGCTGCTCTGCGAGCGCAGCTACCACGTGGCCACGCTGGACCACGACGCCGGACTGATCGTCGAGGCAAGCCTCGACTTCGTCCGGCGGCTGACCCCGGCCGCCCACGCGGAGGCGAGTGCCGTGGACGCGAGCGCCGAGGACCACCTGGGCTGAAGGGCCGGCAGTGCAGATGAACAACACCGCGGGCGACGACGAGGAACTGCCCCTGGACGGCCGGGCGAAGCCCGAGCCGACCGGGGAGTCCGACCCGCCCGCACGCCGCCCGGTCGGGGGGAGCCAGGCCGAGCAGGACGCGATCTTCGCCGCGCTGGTGGCGCAGTTCGACGACCCGGTCGACCTGAACAACCCGGAGTGGCCGGAGATCGAGAACCTCCGGGCCAAGGAGGTCAAGCGTCCCCCCGAGCTGGACGACCTCGCCCCGCAGCCCCGCCCCCGCCCGGCCACCGGCGACCCACGGAGCTACGTGGCCGCCGAGGACCCGGACGAGGGCCACTACGTCCCGCCGGAGCCGCCGCCGCTGCCGCCGATGGACACCACCGCCAGGTTCGCCTGGCTCGCGGTGCTCGGCGGCCCGGCGCTGCTGCTGTTCGACGTGCTGGTCTGGCGCGAGGTCTCCGGCTGGCCGGCCTGGGTCGGCGTCAGCGCCTTCCTTGGCGGCTTCGTCACCCTGGTGGCCCGGATGAAGGACCGCGACGAGGACGAGCCGGAGGACCCGACCGGCGGCGCGGTGGTCTGACGGACGGTCAGGCCGTCGCCTCGCCGTACGCCCGGTTCCGGCTGAGCTCGGAGAGCTTGGCCAGCAGCAGGACCAGGCCCGCCGCACGGCCCACCGCGCCCCAGGCCGGCCGGGCCGGGGCGGCGGGCAGCAGCAGGCCGACCGTCAGCACCAGGCAGGGCCCGTACCAGTGCAGTACGGTGCCCGGGCCGTCGCCGTAGCGCAGTGAGATGGCGGCGTCGGCGGTGTGGAAGGCCAGCACCCCGCCGTAGAGCGCCCAGCGAGCACCGGGCGGCAGACGGTGGTCCGGTTCGGCGACGGCGGTGCCGAGCGCGGCGGCGATCACCGTGATGCCGGAGACCAGGACGAACGGCAGGGACATCACGGTGTCCCGGATCGCCCGGACGGCGTGGCCGCTCTGGGCCCGGAGCAGGCCCCGGGCGGCGGTGCCGGTGCCCCAAATGAAGAGGATCAGAGCCAGCTCGGTAAGCCCGGCGGCGGCACGGGCGGCGGGTGGAATGACCCGTCTAGCCGGGTGGCAGCCTGAGCACCGCGAGCAGCGGCAGGTGGTCGGTGGCGGCCAGCAGGTCGGCCGGCTCGACGCCCGGCAGTTCGTGCGGGACGCCGCAGGCCAGCACGGTGACGTCGGGAGAGGCGAAGACGGCGTCGATCCGCTGGTACGGGTCGGCCGGCACCGAGGTGTTGGTGCCGCCCCAGGGGGCCACCACGTGGCCGTCCCGGTAGGCCGCCGCGAGCCGCTGCCAGCCGGGGCCGTCGGGGTGCTCGTTGAAGTCGCCCGCGATCACGGCGGGTTCGTCGGGCCCGGCCTGGCCGGGCAGCAGCGCGAACTGCTTCAGCCGCTCGTCCTGGTCCAGGCTGAGGTGACAGCTGGTCAGCACGAACGGCACCGAGCGGCCGATCCGGACCTTCGCGGTGGCGAAGCCACGGGCGTGCAGGCCCCGGGTCTTCGGCAGCAGCCGGTCCCGGACCGCCAGCACCTCCACCGCCAGCCGCCCGAGCAGCAGCGGCCCGGCGGCGGCCCGGCCGCCGCCGGAGAGCACCACCGTGCCGGTCCGCCGGGCCAGCCAGGCGGCCTGGCCCTCGGGCCGCCAGTACCGGGGCGACTCCTGGATGCAGACCAGGTCGGGTCGGCAGGCCCGGATCACCCGGACCAGCGCCTCGCGGTCGTCCCGCAGCGAACGGACGTTGTAACTGAGCAGCCGGACCACCTGCGCCCCGTCGGGCTCGGTTCCGGACTCGGGGAGGATCACCCGGCCGATGCTAGTGCCGTGCCCGGCTAGGTTCCCTCCGTCACGCCGAGAGCACGCACCGAACGACGCGACGGGGTGAACCTTGCCAGGCACGGCACCAGGTGCCCCGCCGTCAGAAAGCGGGCCGTTCCCGGGTGTCCAGGTCGGCGCGTCCCGCCATCGCGGAGGACGCCTCGGCGTGGAACCGGCGCGGGATGCGGCCGGCCCGGAAGGCCAGCCGGCCCGCCTCGGTGGCGCGGCGCATCGCGTCGGCCATCAGCACCGGCTCCTGGGCCCGGGTGACGGCGGACGCCAGCATCACCGCCGCGCAGCCCAGCTCCATCGCCAGCGCCACGTCCGACGCGGTGCCCGCGCCCGCGTCCAGGATCACCGGGACGCCCGCGGCCGCCACGATCAGCTGGAAGTTGTGCGGGTTGCGGATGCCCAGGCCGGAGCCGATCGGCGAGCCGAGCGGCATGATCGCGGCGCAGCCGACGTCCTCCAGCTTGCGGGCCAGGACCGGGTCGTCGTTGGTGTACGGGAGCACCGTGAAGCCGTCGTCGACCAGCGTCTCGGCGGCGTCCAGCAGCTCGATCGGGTCGGGCAGCAGGGTCCGCTCGTCGGCGATCACCTCCAGCTTCACCCAGTCGGTGCCGAGCGCCTCGCGGGCCAGCCGGGCGGTCAGCACGGCCTCCCCTGCGGTGTAGCAGCCGGCCGTGTTGGGCAGCACCCGGATGTTGTTGCGGGTGAGCACGTCCAGCACCGAGCCCTGGGTGCCCGGGTCGACCCGGCGCATCGCGACGGTGGTCAGCTCGGTGCCGGAGACCCGGAGCGCCTGCTCCAGCACCTCCAGGCTGGGGGCACCGCCGGTGCCCATGATCAGGCGGGAGTTGAAGGTGACCCCGGCGATGGTGAGGGTGTCGTCGGCCATGGCGGTCAGCCTCCCTGGACTGCGGTGAGGATCTCGACCCGGTCGCCGGCGTCGAGTGCGGTGGTCGCCCAGACGGAGCGCGGCACCACGGCCTCGTTCAGCGCGGCGGCCACACCGGTCGGGGCGGTGCTAAGGGTGGCGACCAGCTCGGCCAGGGTGGTGCTCGGCGGCACCTGGCGGGGGGTGCCGTTGACGGTCAGGGTCAGCTCGGTCAAGTCGTTCATGCGGCGGCCTTCGGGGTGAAGCGGCTGGGGGAGAAGGGGGCGGCCAGCGCCGGTACGGCACCGGTGGCCAGGTGTTCGGCGATCAGGTCGGCGGTCACGGGGGTGAGCAGTACGCCGTTGCGGTAGTGGCCGGTGGCGGCGACCAGGCCGGGCAGCGCGGTCGGGCCGAGCAGCGGTGCGTTGTCCGGCGACCCGGGCCGCAGGCCCGCGCCGGTCTCCACCAGCGGCAGCTCGGTCAGCCCGGGGACCAGCTCGTGCGCGTCCCGGAGCAGCTCGTAGACACCGCCCGCCGTGACGGTGGTGTCGTACCCCTGCTCCTCGCTGGTCGCGCCGATCACCAGCTCGCCGTCGGCCCGCGGCACCAGGTAGATGTGCTGCCCGCGCACCACGGCCCGGACGTTGCGGGACAGGAACGGCGCGTACCGCTCCGGGATCCGCAGCCGCAGCACCTGCCCCTTCACCGGACGGACCGGCGGCAGCACCCCGGCGGGCAGCCCGGGTAGCAGGTGGCTCTGCGGGCCCGCCGCCAGCACCAGCTGAGCGGCCGTCAGTTCGCCGCCGGTGCTCAGCCGGACGCCGGTGGCCCGGTCCTCCTTGACCAGTAGCTCGGTGACCGAGGCCCGCTGCAGCGTGACGCCGGAGCGTTCGCAGGCCAGCACCAGGGCGGCGGCCAGCCGTCGGCCGTCCACCTGGTGGTCGCCGGTCACGTGCAGGCCGCCCCGGACGCCCGGGGCCAGCATCGGTTCGAGCCGTCGGCACTCCCGGCCGGTCAGCCAGTGCGACTCCAGGCCCAGCCGCTGCTGGAACGCGTGCAGCTCGCGCAGCTCGGCCCGGTCGTCGGAGTCCAGCGCGACGGCCAGCGTGCCGGTCTCGCGGTAGCCGGTGTCCAGCTCGGTCAGGTCGGCCAGCTCGGCGACGAAGTCGCGGTAGCGGTCGTTGGAGGCCATCCCCAGCCGGAGCAGCGGTTCCTCGCCGTACTGCAGCTCGGTGACCGGGGCCAGCATGCCGGCCGCGACCTGGGCCGCGCCCCGCCCGTGCTCCGGGTCGACCACGGTGACCCGGAGTCCGCGCTGCGCGGCCCGCCAGGCGACCGCCAGGCCGATGATGCCGCCGCCGATGACCAGCACGTCGCTCTCGGTGCGTGTCACAGTACTTCGCTCTCCCTTCGCCGGAATGACCCGGATCAGGTTCGGACGGTCGCAGGCCGCCGCAGCCCGCCTCTCAGCCCGGTGCACCGGGCTCCCGTGTAACGCCACCCACCATATCCCCGGCCCCGGGCAGCCCGGCGGCCAGTGTTCGACGGGCGGACGACTGTGGTGGGTAGGGTGACCGACGTGGCAGAGCTGACGGGTGGACAGGCGGTCGTGGTCGGCAGCGGCATGGCGGGCGCGCAGAGCGCGCTGGCCCTGCGGCAGGGGGGCTGGACCGGGCCCGTCACCCTGCTCGGCGCGGAGCGGGAGCTGCCGTACGACCGGCCACCGCTCTCCAAGGACGTGCTGCTCGGGCAGCGTGACAGCACCGTGCTGGACGTCGACTGGACCGGTGTCGACCTGCTGCCGGGCCACCGCGCGACCGGCCTGGAGCCCGGCCTGCTGCACACCGACCGGGGCTCGCTGCGGTACGACGCCCTGGTGATCGCGACCGGTGCCAAGCCGGTCACCCTCCCCGGCGCCCGGACCCTGCGCACCCTGGACGACGCGCTGACGCTGCGGGCGAGCCTGCGGCCGGGGCGGCACCTGGTGCTGGTCGGCGCGGGCTGGATCGGCGCCGAGACCGCCACGGCGGCCCGGCGGCTCGGCTGCGAGGTGACGGTGGTCGAGGCCGCCGCGACGCCGCTGGCCGGGGCGCTGCCCGCCGAGCTCGGCGGGCTGATGACGCAGTGGTACGCCGACGCCGGGGTCGAACTGCGCTGCGGGGTCGGGGTGGCGGCGGTCGAGCCGGGCGCGGTGCTGCTGGCCGACGGCACCGAGCTGGCCGCCGACGAGGTGGTGGTCGGCATCGGTGCCCGCCCCGCCACCGGCTGGCTGGCCGGTTCGCCGGTGGAGCTGGACCGGGCCGGGGCGATCCTGACGGACGATCGGCTGCGCACCTCGCTGCCCGGGGTCTGGGCGGCCGGCGACTGCATCGCGTACCCGTCCGCCCGGCTGGGTACCCGGGTGAACGTCCAGCACTGGGACCACGCGCTGCAGTCCGGCCGGGCGGTGGCCGCCGGGGTGCTCGGGGCGGGCACGCCGTACGACCCGGTGCCGTACTTCTGGTCGGAGCAGTTCGGACGGATGGTGCAGTACGCCGGGCGGCACGCGCCCGGTGACCGGATGCTCTGGCGCGGCTCGGCCGGGGACCCGGCCTGGACGGTGCTCTGGCTCCGGGACGGGCGGCTGACCGGGCTGCTCTCGGTGGACCGGCCGCGCGACGTCAACCAGGCGCGGAAGCTGATCGAACGCGGGGTCCTGCTGGACCCGGTGGCGGCTGCGGACCCGTCGGTACAGCTCAAGGCGGCGGTCGGGCCGAACCCGCTGTGAGATTCTGGTGTCGTGAGCGAGATGACGTCAGAGAAGATCGAAGCCCTGGTCCCCGCGTGGATGTACCTGCCCGACATCAGTGAGCAGTGGGGTGTCCCCGTCACCGAGGTCCGGGACATGGTGAAGTCCGGAAAGCTGATCGCGGTCCGCCGCGGTCCGAACAAGTCCCTCCAGGTGCCCGCCGCCTTCATCGACGGCCCGGGCCTGGTCAAGCACCTCTCCGGCACGCTGACGCTGCTGCGGGACGCCAAGTTCACCGACGCCGAGATCATCGACTGGCTGTTCACCGAGCAGCCCTCGCTGCCCGGCAGCCCGATCGAGGCCCTGGTGGAGAACCGGGGCACCGAGGTCAAGCGCCGCGCCCAGGCGGAGCTGATCTGATGACGGACGCCCGCACGCGGCTGGCCGATGCCCGGCTGTACCTGTGCACCGACGCCCGCCGCGAGCAGGGCGACCTGCCGGAGTTCCTGGACGCCGTGCTGGCCAACGGGGTGGACATCGTCCAGCTCCGGGACAAGGGCCTGGAGGCGAAGCAGGAGCTGGAGTACCTGGAGGTCTTCGCCGACGCCGCCGGCCGGCACGGCAAGCTCTTCTCGGTCAACGACCGGGCCGACGTCGCGCACGCGGCCCGCCCCGACGTCCTGCACCTCGGCCAGGACGACCTGCCGGTGCCCGCTGCCCGGGCGATCCTCGGCGACGAGGTGATCTTCGGCCGGTCCTGTCACGCCGAGTCCGAGGTCGACGCGGCCCTCACCGAGCCGGGCGTCGACTACTTCTGCACCGGCCCGGTCTGGCCCACCCCCACCAAGCCCGGCCGCCACGCCCCCGGCCTCGACCTGGTCTCGTACGCGGCCAAGGCCGTGACGGACCGTCCGTGGTTCGCGATCGGCGGCATCGACCTGGGCAACCTCGACCAGGTCCTCGACGCCGGCGCCACCCGGGTGGTCGTGGTCCGCGCCATCACGGCCGCCGCCGACCCGGGCGCAGCCGCCGCCGAACTGTCCCGCCGGATCCGCTCGCACTGAGGCCAACCGCCTACGGCGCCAGGGGCTCGGGGAACTGCGACGCCGGCCTCGTAAATGGTGATCCGTGCGTAGGTGGTCAGGGACTTTCGCAGTGACCCGAGCGCCAGATCTCCTCGCAGTTCCCCGAGCCCCTGGACCAGTGCAACCGACCGCCCTGCCAAAGGCGCAGCCCCGAGCCCCTGGACCGTAGATGCCGGAGCGTCTGTCCTAGTACTTGCGGACCGTCGCCGCTTCGGCCAGCGCCAGCAGGGTGGCCCGGGCCGGGCCGGCGGCCAGTGGGGCTGCGTCGAGGGCGGCGAGGGACTGGGCCATGAGTTCGTCGATCCGGCGTTCGACGGTTTCGGCGGCGCCGCTGCGCTCCACCAGCCGTCGGAGCACCGGCACCTCGTCGGCCGTCAGGTCGGCCGCGCCGAGCCGCTCGTCCAGCTGGACGGCGTCCGCCTTGGAGAGGCCCCGCATGGCGTGGGCGATCAGCAGCGTGCGCTTGCCCTCGCGGAGGTCGTCGCCGGCCGGCTTGCCGGTGACGGCGGGGTCGCCGAAGACGCCGAGCAGGTCGTCCCGGAGCTGGAAGGCCTCGCCCAGCGGAAGGCCGAACGCCGAGTAGGCGGCGACCAGTTCGGGGCTCGCCCCGGCCAGCAGGGCGCCGACCTGGAGCGGGCGCTCGATGGTGTACTTCGCCGACTTGTAGTGCAGGACGGTCTGCGCCCGCTCCAGCGCTCCCTCGTCGGCGGAGTCCCCGGCGACCGGCTCCAGCACGTCCAGGTACTGACCGACCATCACCTCGGTGCGCATCAGGTCGAAGGCCGGCTTGGCGGCGAGCACCCGCTCGGCGGGGAGGCCGGAGCGCAGGAAGAGCTCGTCGCACCAGATCAGCAGCAGGTCGCCGAGCAGCACCGCCGCCGAGGCCCCGTACTGCTCCCGGTCGCCGCGCCAGCCGCGCTCGCGGTGCAGCGCCTCGAACCTGCGGTGGATCGAGGGCAGGCCGCGCCGGGTGTCGCTGCGGTCCATCAGGTCGTCGTGCACCAGGGCACTGGCCTGGAGCAGCTCCAGGGCGGCGGCCGCCCGGGGGATGCCGGTGGAGTCGGCGGCGCCGCCCGCTCCGCGCCAGCCCCAGTAGCAGAAGGCGGGCCGCAGCCGCTTGCCGCCGTCCAGCAGGAACTCGCGCAGCGCGTCGGCGGCGGGCGTCAGCTGGGCGGAGACCGTGGCGAGCAACTCGGTCTGCTCCGCCATGAAGACCGCCAGCGCCGCGTTGACGCGCTCGCGGACGGCCTCCACGTCGATGGGGCTGACCGGCCGGGCGGTGGGCGAGGGCACGATGGACTCCGGAGTCGAGGAGGGGGTGACGATCAGCCTAACCGGGCCGGGTCAACGCCCGGAGCGTGCCCGTCCACCGAACGGGGAGTGGGTGTCTCAACCCGTGGACTTCGATTGTCAGGCGCTTCGCGTGCCGGGCTAATCTGCCAGCATGGCACTCGGTATCCCCTCCACCAGAACAGACCGGGCGGAGACCGTCCGCGACCTGCTGGCGGCAGGCGACCGGTCCTTCTCCTTCGAGTTCATGCCGCCGCGGACCGAGGCCGGTGAGTCCAAGCTCTGGGACGCCATCCGCCGGGTCGAGTCGCTGGACCCGAACTTCGTCTGCATGACGTACGGCGCGGGCGGCTCCTCGCGCGGACGGACGGTCAACCTGGTCGGCCGGATCGCCACCGAGACCACTCTGACCCCGGTCGCGCACCTGACCGCGGTGGACCACTCGATCGCCGAGCTGCGCAACATCATCGGCCAGTACGCGGACGAGGGCGTCCGGAACGTGCTGGCGGTCCGGGGCGACCCGCCCGGCGACCCCGAGGGGGAGTGGGTCCGGCACCCGCAGGGGGTCGAGTACGCGTACCAGCTGGTCGAGCTGATCAGGAGCATCGGCGACTTCTGCGTCGGGGTGGCGGCCTTCCCGTCGATGCACCCGCGCTCGGAGAGCTGGGACGATGACATCCGGCACTTCGTGGCCAAGTGCCGGGCCGGCGCCGACTACGCGATCACCCAGATGTTCTTCGAGGTCGAGGACTACCTGCGGCTGCGCGACCGGGTCGAGGCGGCCGGCTGCTCGACGCCGATCATCCCGGAGATCATGCCGGTCACCAACATCCGGCAGCTCACCCGCTTCCCGCAGCTCTCCGGCTCGGCCTTCCCGCCCGAGCTGCAGAGCCGGTTCGAGGCGGTTGCCGAGGACCCGGAGGCGGTCCGCGCGATCGGCATCGAGCACGCCACCGCGATGGCCGAGCGGCTGCTCGCCGAGGGCGCGCCGGGGCTGCACTTCATCACCCTCAACCACTCCACGGCGACCCTGGAGATCTACCAGAACCTCGGGCTGCACCAGCGCTGAGCACGGTTGCCCCGGGGAGGTGGGCCGGGGGCCCGCCGAGCCTGTACAGTCGCCGCAACGCGCAGGGGTCGGTGACGTTGGAGGTCGCGGGTATGGGCATCGGGTTCCTGCTGCTGTACGCCGCGCTCGCGGTGGTGGCGCTCTGGCTGGTCGCCGAACTGCTGCTGCAGAACCGCGCCCCGCTGCACTGGCGCGCGCTGGCCCTCGGCGGTTTCCTGGCCGTGGTCGCCGGAATGGCGCTCTCCTCGGTGCTGGTGATCGGCGCCGGAGCGGCCCTGTTCGCGGCCGGCCAGGTGCTGGTCACCCTCTCGGTCAAGCGTGGCTACGTCGCGGGCTGGTCGCTGCGCCGCGCGGACGGTGCGCTGCCCGGACCGCTGGCGAAGGTGCCGCTGCTCAGCGCCGCCACCGGCGGTGAGCCGGCCGAGGCCGCCGAGGTGGTCCCGCAGGTCGGTGAGGTCGGCCCGGTCGAGCCTGAGCAGGCGCCGGTGGCGTACGAGTTCGAGCATATGCAGGAGCTGGCCGCCGAGCCGGTCGCGGAGGAGAGCGTCTACGCCGCCGCTTACTACCAGCAGCCCTCCTACGACCAGGGCTACCAGCAGCCGCAGTACGGCTACGAGCAGTACCAGTACCAGGACCAGTACGCCCAGCCGCAGCAGCAGGCGCAGTACTACGACCAGGGGTACCAGCACCAGGAGTGGCAGCAGCCGGCCGTGCCGCAGCAGTACCACCCGGAGCAGCCCGAGCAGCAGAACTGGAACTACCAGCAGCAGATCTGACCACCGGTCAGGACTCGTAGCCCTCGACCTCGGCGGCCGGGCGGACCCGTGCCGTACCCGGGTCCTCGCCGAACTCGGTCCTGGCCCGGCGCTGGCGCAGCAGGTCCCAGCACTGGTCCAGCTTGACCTCCAGCGCGGCCAGCTCGGCCCGGGCGGCGGCCTCGTCGGCGGTGCCGTCCGTGATCCGGGCGCGCAGCAGCTTCTCGGCGTCCACCAGCTTGCCGATCGAGCCGAGGACGTCGGCGTTCTCCTGGCCGGTCATGAGGGCCTCCTGAGTGTGGGCTGCGGACACGGTTCATCCTCGGTCCCCGCCCGGTCCGGCGCATGCCGGGAACACCCGGACGGCCGCCTCGGTTGACCTGGCCGGAATCGGAAGGAGACCCACCCCATGAGCTACCAGGAGTTCCAGCGGGCCACCCTGTTCTTCGACTCGAAGGACTACAGCGGCGCGGCCAGGATCCTCACCCCGATCGTCGAGGCCGATCCGGCGAACCGGGCCGCGGTCGAGCTGCTCGGGCGGTCCTACTTCCACAGTGCCCAACTCGGCCGGGCCGAGCAGGCGTTCCTGCGACTGGTCGAGCTGGACCCGGGCAACGGCTGGGCGTACGAGGCGCTGGGCCGGACGCTGGAGCGCCGGGGCCGAGCCGACCAGGCCGCCCGCTACCGCAAGCTGGCCCGGGCGATGGGCGAGCCGGGCGCCGAGGGAGCGGTGTACGCCGTGCGGGCGGCGAACCTGGTGGAGTAGCGGCCGGTCAGGCCGGGCCGATCAGGCCCGCCACGATCGAGGCCGACATCCCGGCCCGGGCCAGCCCGCCGCCGGGGTGGGCGGCCGCGCCGATCCGGTACAGACCGGCGGGCCCGGCCGCGTTGGGCGGGCTGAGGAAGCTGCCGCCCATACCGGCCAGCGAGGGCAGCGGCTGGGGGCGTCCGGGGGCGAGCGATTCGCTCCGGACGACCCGGCCGCGCAGGTCGAGGCCGGCCGCCGCGAGGTGGTCGAGCAGGTGGCCGGGGTAGTCCGCGGGAGCGGGCCCGGGCGGGACGGTGACGGTCAGGGTGACCGCCTCGTGGCCCTCGGGCGCGAGCGCCGGGTCGTCCGGCCGGTGCACCTGGACGGTCGGATGGCGGGGGTACTCGGCGGCGTCGAAGAGCGCGCCGAGCTCGGCGGCGGTGTCCCGGGCGTGCACCACGGTGCGGACGGCGGTGCCCGGCGGACGCTCGCCGCGCAGCGCCAGCAGCACGGTCAGCCTGGCCGGGCCCGGGCGGCCGCCCCCGGTGTCCTCGGGGCGGGCGGTCAGCACGGCGTCGGCCTCGAACCGGCGGTCCCCGGCGGCCACGCCGGTGACCCGGTCGTCGGCGGTGAGCAGTTCGGTGACGGCGGTGCCGAAGTGGAACTCCACCCCGCGCAGCTCGCACCGGCGGTACACCGCGTCGGCCAGCGCGCGCATCCCGCCGCCGACGGACCAGACGCCGAAGGACTGCTCCATGTACGCCAGCACGGTGGCCCCGGCCGGTGCGGTGCGCGGGTCGAGTCCGTAGCGCAGCGCGTACTCGTACAGCAGCGCCGTCGGGCCGGCGCCGCCGAGCTCGCCGGCCGCCACCGCGGCCAGCGTGTGCGGGGCCGGACGGCGCAGCCGGGCCAGGCCGCGGCGGGGGGCGGTGGGGTAGGGGTCGGTGTGCAGCGGGGTCGGGTCGGCGGGGAGCGGCTCCTCCAGCAGCGGGCGGCGGGTGGCCTCCCAGACCGTCCTGGCCCGGTTCATCACCTCGCTCCAGCGCTCGCCGGTGCCGGGGCCGAAGGCGGTGTCCAGGCTCTGCGCGACGCCGCCCCGGGAGGCGTTCGGCAGCACCAGGTCGGTGCCGTCCGGGAACAGGTGCCGACTCTCCGGCTCGACTGGAGCGAGCGCGACCAGCTGCTCCAGCGGCTCCTTGCCGGTCTTCAGCGCGAGGTCGCGGTAGACGGCGGGCAGCGCCAGCAGGGTGGGCCCGGTGTCGAAGGCGAACCCGTCGCGCTCGTACCGGCCGACCTCCCCGCCGTACGTCGGCCCGGCCTCACAGACCGTCACCCGGTGTCCCAGGGTGGCCAGTCGTGCGGCGGCGGCCAAACCGCTCATTCCTGCGCCGATGATGACGATCCGTGCCATGGGGCAAGATCCTATGCGGTCGCCGGCGCCCGGTCGGGCGGGTGGCCGGGGCGGGCGAAAACCGCCCTCCTGCGGCTTTCATTGTCATATCGTCGGCCGGAGTGTGCGCACGGTACCGACGGATCCCGACGAGCGGATGTGACCGATGAGCGACCTGGACCGGCTGGCCGAGCGGTTCGAGGCGGAGCGCGCCCGCCTCAGGGCGGTGGCCTACCGGATGCTGGGCTCGGCGAGCGAGGCCGAGGACGCCGTGCAGGAGGCCTGGTTCCGCCTGGAGCGGTCCGACGTCGCCGAGGTGCGGAACCTGCCGGCCTGGCTGACCACCGTGGTCGGCCGGGTCTGCCTGGACCAGCTGCGCACCCGCAGGTCCCGGCGGGAGGACGCGCTGGAGTGCCACGTACCGGACCCGGTGGTCGGCGAGCTGGGCGTGCCGGACCCGGAGCAGCAGGCGCTGCTGGCCGACTCGGTCGGGCTGGCGATGCTGGTGGTGCTGGACACCCTGCCGCCCGCCGAGCGGGTGGCGTTCGTGCTGCACGACATGTTCGCCGTGCCGTTCGAGGCGATCGCCCCGATCGTCGACCGGGAGCCCGCCGCGACCCGGCAGCTGGCCAGTCGGGCCCGCCGCCGGGTGCGGGGCGCGGCCGTCCCGGAGGCCGACCTCGGGCGGCAGCGGGTGGTGGTGGAGGCGTTCCTGGCCGCCGCCCGGGCCGGGGACTTCGAGTCGCTGCTCGCGGTGCTCGACCCGGACGTGGTGCTCCGCGCTGACACCGGCGCGGTCGGCCTGGCGGGTGCGTCCAGGCTGATCCGCGGGGCGCACGCGGTGGCGGGCCAGGCGCTGATGTTCTCCGCGATGGCCCCGTACTCCCGGCCGGCGCTGGTCAACGGCGCGGTCGGCCTGGTCGGCGTACCGGCGGACCGGGCCCACTCGGTGATGGGCGTGACGGTCCGGGACGGCCGGATCACCGAGATCAACCTGCTGGTCGACCCCGACCGGCTGGCCGGGATCGACGTGTCCTTCCTGACCGGCTGAGATCCCGTCAGTACGGCACCCGGGTCGCCCCACTGCCGTCGCCCGCCCCGGGGACCGGGTGCCGGGCGGCGGCGCGGTCCGCCACAGGGGCCTCCGGCCAGCGGCGGGTGAGTGGCGTTGCGGCTCCGGGGCACGCGCCCTCCTTGCCCGGCATCGGTCAGGAGGGGCCCTTCGCACCGCCGAGCCACCCACTCCACCACCGCTCCTTCACCCACCCGCCGCCGGCCGGAGGCCCTTCCGCTCCCGGCGGCGGACCAGGAAGCGGCGGATCCGGGAGACCGCGAACCACACCAGCAGGGCGCCGACCAGCATCAGGACGGCGGCGGCCGAGGCGGCCAGCCACGGGTGGAAGATCGCCAGGGTGATCAGCCCGGCCACCGAGAGGTCCTCGGTGAGGCTGGCCACGATGTTGCTGGCGGGCTCGGGCGAGGTGTTGATCGCCATCCGGAGCGAGGCCTTGATGCCGTGGCTGACCAGGGCGGTGGTGCCGCCCACCGCCCCGGCCGCCACCTCGCCGAGCGAGCCCGGGTCCTGACCGGCCAGCAGTGCACCGATGGTGGCACCGGCGACCGGCCGGATCACGGTGTGGATCACGTCCCAGACCGAGTCCACGTACGGGATCTTGTCGGCCACCGCCTCGCAGAGGAAGAGCACGGCGGCGGCGATCAGCACGTCGGTGCGCTCCAGCGTCGGCGGCACCGAGTCGGCGCCGCCGAACCGCCCCAGCAGCCCGAGCAGCAGCACCACCGCGTACGCATTGACGCCGCTCGCCCAGCCGCTGGTGAAGACCAGCGGGACGACGCTCATCCGTTCCCCCTCCGTGGACCCAGTCCAGGGTCTGCCGATGTCCGGGGAACACGGTATCCGCCGACTCTCCCCCGGCGGGTCAGGACGCCCGCGGAGGCCGGGGCGGTTCCGGGGCGCGGAAAGCTGAGTACGGATACTCAGATCATCACTTGAGTACTCCAGCGGATGGCCCCCGACCTGCGGGAACGGCAGAGTGGTGGCCACCCGGGACGACGGACCGTCAACTCCGCTCCCGGCAGCGGCCCGACCCGCCCACGGACTGTGGGGGACCGGGGGGCACCTCGGGCCGCGACACCGAAGCCGGACACCGGCCACGGACCGCCGGCACGGGGCGGCGGACCGGGGCCACGGGGGGAATGTCCGGCGGCGGGGACCACGGGGGAACGCGGGGGGACCGCGGGTGGAGGCGCTCCCGCCGGGCAGGCACCGACGGGGGTCGGCAGCCGGCCCGGCGGGGGCGCCTCGGCACGTGGGCCGCCGGATTGTCAGTGCCGCCGTTCACGATGGAGGGGCTCGGGTCAGCCGGCCCGGGTCACCCGCTGTGGACCGGGGGATCGCATGACCATCAGTCAGCCCGAGACCGCCCCACTGCTGCCCGCACCCGCCCGCCCGATCCGGGGCGCCGACATCCACCCGGTCCCGCGCCGGGCCACCGCCCCGCCCGCCGCACTGGACCTGCTCCGGCACGCCGAGCTGACGCTGATCCAGTCCCGCCAGTACGAGGACCCGCTCCAGCGCTACGCCACCGCGCACCTCGCCGCACTGCGGACCACCGCCGCCGTGCTGGCCGTCCGGGGGCGCCCGGAGAAGCGCACCCGGCGGCGGCAGGCGATCCGCAGCGCCTGGGAGGTGTTGCCCGAGGTGGCGCCCGAGCTGGCCGAGTGGGCCGCCTACTTCGCCGCCGGGGCCCGCCGCCGGGCCGCCGCCGAGGCGGGCATCCGGCACGCGGCCACCGCCCGCGACGCGGACGACCTGATCCGGAACACGGCCCTCTACCTCCGCCTGGTCCAGCGCCTGCTCGACCTGCACCCCGAGCAGCCGCTGCCGCTTGACGCCAGCTGAGCCGGGGGCCCCGGAGGGCCTATGGTGGTGGCGTTCAGTGACAACACCGCTGTGGTGAGGAGCCTCCACCGTGTACCCGACCCGTCCCCGCAGTGCCCTGCGTACCGCCGTGGTGTGGGAGGTGGTGCGAGCGGCTCTGGAGCAGCGGGCCGGGCAGTTGGGCCGGCCCGTGCTGGAGGTGCTCGACACCGGCGGCGGCACGGGCAACTTCGCCGTGCCCGTGGCCAGGCTCGGCCACCGGGTGACCGTGGTCGACCCCAGCCCGGACGCGCTGTTCGCGCTGGAGCGCCGGGCCGCCGAGGCAGGCGTGACCGAGCTGGTCCGGGCGGTCCAGGGCGACACCCAGACCCTGCCGGAGCTGGTCGAGCCCGGCACGGTGGACGCGGTGCTCTGCCACGGCGTGCTGGAGATGGTGGACGACCCCGCCGAGTCGCTCCGCAGCCTGGCCGGCACGCTGGCCAAGGGCGGCGTGGTCAGCCTGCTGGCCGCGAACCGCAACGGCGCCGTGCTGGCCCGCGCGCTGGCGGGCCACTTCACCGACGCCAGGGCCGTGCTGGACGCGGCCGACGGCCGCTGGGGCCCGCAGGACCCGATGCCCCGCCGGTTCAGCGTCGAGGAGCTGGGCGAGCTGGCCGTGGCGGCCGGTCTCGCGGTCACCTCGGTACACGGCGTCCGGGTCTTCGCCGATCTGGTCCCCGGTGTCTTGGTGGACACCGAGCCGGGCGCGATGGAGGCGCTGCTCAAGCTGGAGCAGGCCGCCGCGGAGCAGCCCGCGTTCCACGCGGTGGCCACCCAGCTGCACGTTCTGGCCGAACTGGTCTGACCGGCCCCGCCCGCTCACCCGGCCCGGTCCGAGTCGTTCCGACGATCCGGGCACTTGTCGGGACGCTCCCGCGTTGGTCCCCTGCGGGTCGGTGAACGAACGTGGCCGGAGCCACGGACACGTGACCATCCCGATCCGGCCGCTCGGACCGTATGATCTGGGTAAAGCCGGAAAGCATGACAGCCAGGCGCATGGGGCATATGGACGACACAGGCCCAGCCAGGGGTGGCGGACCGGTCGCCCCGCGACCGACGAGTAGGAGGACTCCGTGCCGCTCTCGGAGCACGAGCAGCGACTGCTCGAGCAGATGGAGCGAGCGCTGTACGCCGAAGATCCCAAGTTCGCGTCAGCGCTTGAGGGAACCGGGCTGCGCACCTACACCCGTCGGAGGGTCTACCAGGCCGCCGCAGGGTTCGTGGTGGGTATCGCTCTCCTGATGGGCGGCATGGTCGCCCAGCAAATCTGGGTGAGCGTCGTCGGGTTCCTGGTGATGCTGGGCTGCGCGGTCCTCGCCGTTACCGGCTGGAAGCGTGGTCCGGCCGGGCAGGGAGCGGGACCGAAGGCGTCCCCTGCTCCGCGCCGCAAGGCCGGTGTGATGGACCGGATGGAGCAACGCTGGCAACGCCGTCGGGACGAACACGACGGAGTGTGAGCCGGCCGGAAGTACGGAGCTGGTGAGGGCGGGCAGTCGAGTCGACTGCCCGCCCTCAGCCGTCCCAGGGCCGCGGCCCGGTCAGGAGCGCTTCCGGCGCAGCAGCCCGGCCAGCCGCCGGACCGGCGCGAAGACCCGGCCGGCCCCGGCCCGGACCGCGTCCTGGACGGACTGCAGCCGGTCGGCGAGCCGCCACCGCAGCCGCGCGGCGGAGGCGGGCAGCAGGACCGCCCTGGCCCGGTCGCGCCGTCCGGCGGCGGCCCGCAGGCCCTCGGTGGCGGTCCGGACGTCCGGGCCGAGCGGCAGCTCCGGGGCCGCGGTCCGCGCGTACAGCACCCGTTCGGTGGCCAGCGCCACCCGGCCGGCCGCAGCGCTGGCCGGGGCGTCCAGCCGGCCGGCCTCGGCGATCCGGTGCGCGGTGCCGCGCGGGGTCCGCGAGTCGTCCGGCGGGATGCCCAGGTCCCAGGCGGTGTCCAGCAGTTCCTCCCAGGCGGCCAGCACCTGCTGGTCCGTCAGCTCCGGGGAGCCGGCCAGATGGCGGCCGCCCCCCAGCCGGCGGCGGCGTTGGCCGATCCGCCAGAGCATCGGGGTGGCCAGCAGGGCCAGCACCACCAGGATCGCCAGCAGCCCGGTCAGGGCGGGCCAGCCGAGCCACCAGGGCAGCGGCTCGGCGGCCTGGTACACGGCGGCGTTCTCGTCCGCGCAGGCGTCCTGGCGCTGCTGCGCCCCGGTGCAGGTGCTGCTGGCACTGGGTGCGGCGGAGGCGCCGGTGCCGGCCGAGGCACTGGGCTGGGCGGTCGGGGCGGTGGTCGGCTGGGTGACCTTCTCCGCGGTGTAGCCGGGGCTGCTGCCCCGGGTCGGGGTCGGCTCGAACCGCAGCCAGCCGGAGCCGGGGAAGTACAGCTCCGGCCAGGCGTGGTAGTCCTGGCTGCGCACGATGAAGTTGCCGCGGCCCTGGTCGGAGCCGGGGGCGAAACCGATCGCGACCCGGGCCGGGATGCCCAGCGAGCGGGCCATCGCGGCCATGGTGGCGGCGAAGTGCACGCAGAAGCCGGTCTTGTTCTGCAGGAACGTGGTGATGGCCTCGTTCCCGGTGCCCGCGTTCGGCGTCAGGCTGTAGGTGAACTCGTTGGAGGTGAACCAGGTCTGCAGGGCCACCGCCTGGTCGTACGGGTTGTTCTTGCCCGCGACCACCCGGCGGGCGGTCTCGGCGACCACCGGCGGCAGGGTCTCCGGCAGTGCGGTGTACCGCTTGGCGAAGTCGGTCGGGGCCGGTCCGGCGTTCCGCAGCTGGGCCGGGCCCGGTTCGACCCCCAGGCTGGTCACGTCGTAGGCGAGGCCGTCGCTCTTCTGGCCCCGGTCACCGACCAGCGAGCGGGTGCTCGGCTCGTACCGCCAGTCGCCCCGGACGCTGACCGAGGAGGCCGGGTAGGGCATCGGCAGCCACTCGGTGCTGAGCTTGTCGGAGATCTTGACCGAGGTCTGGAACTGCTCGGCCGAGACGTCCTGGCCCAGCCCCTGGGGGGCCGGCATCGGGTTCGGGATGGGTTGCAGGTGCTGCTCGGAGAACTTCCACTGCACACCGTCGAAGCTGTCCAGCGCGCCGATCCGCAGGTAGAGCTGGTTGCCCTGCGGGGAGTCGGTGGAGTAGCGGAGCATCTCCACGTTGTCCCGCCGGTTCAGGTTGGCCGTCAGGGCCACCACCGGGTTGAGCGAGGTGACCTGGCGGCCGGTGCCGTTGCCGAGCCCGTCGCCGTCGCCCCGGTCGATCAGGCCGAGGTCGGTGTACGGCACCAGCAGCGGCAGCGCCACGGCGACCGCCAGCGCCAGCAGGCCGATCCGGTGGCCGCTCTGGGAGAGGCCGCCGGAGCCGTCCTGCGAGCTGCCGTGGAAGACCCGGCCCCAGCGGGACAGCCGGTCCTGGCCCTCGGCGTTGAGCAGCAGCAGATAGCCCAGCGCGGCCAGCAGGAACCAGAGCCAGGCGGCGTCCGGGGCACCGATACCGGTACCGACCGAGTACAGGGTGAGCAGCGGCAGCCCGGCCAGCGCGGCCTTGCGGAAGGTGACCGCGAGGGCGTCCACCAGGACGGCGATCAGGGTCACCGAGCCGACCAGGATCAGCGTGATGCCGTCGGAGTCGGGGGCCGGGATGGTGTACTGCTGGACGTCCTTGGTGCCGGCGGCGATCAGGCTGCCGACGGCGTCCAGCGCGCGCGGCCCGGGCAGCACCGCGAAGTCCATCGCGGACTGCACGGTCAGCAGGAGCAGCACGTAGAGGGCGGCCAGCAGTTGGAGCACGGCCTGCAGGACGCGGGCCACCGAGAGCCGGCGCAGGGCGGCCCCGGCCGCGCCGACGGCAGCGATCATGACGAACGCCTCGCCGATCCAGCCGCTCGGCCGCACCAGCGGGATCAGACAGAGCGTCACCAGCGTGGTGGCCAGCGCCGAGTAGAGCGTCAACTTCGCCCGGGTGGTCACGTGCGGGGCTCCTCGGGGCGGGTGGTGCGGAAGCTGGTCATGAGCCGGCCCCGTTCCGGTACGGGGCCGGGCCCGCGGTGCGCTCGGCCAGGCGCCAGAGGGCGGGGACGGAGTCGCCGGCCCGGGCGGGCAGGACGGTCCAGCCGGCCTCGCGCAGCCGGCGGACCTGGTCGGTGGCGTCCTCGTCGGGCGCGTCCGGCAGGAGGTGCCGGAGCCCGGCCCAGGTGGCGGTGTCGAGCAGGATGGCGACGGCGCCGCCCGCGCGGCGGCGGAGCCGGCCCAGCCGGGCCACCTGCTCGTCGTCCAGCGAGCCGAGGATCGCCACGATGACGCCCTCACCGCCGAGCCGGAGCACCTCCTCGGCGCGGGCCAGCCCGCCGCCGTCGGACTGCTCGACCACGGCCAGGCTGTCCAGCAGCAGCCCGGCGGCCTCGGCGACCGAGGCGATCACGCCGCTCTCCGGGCCGGGCACGGCCAGGCCGGTGTCGGTCAGCAGTCTGGTCCGGTAGCCGCGCTCCATCAGGTGCACGCCGACCGAGGCCGCGCAGCTGACGGCCCATTCGAAGGAGGAGGCGGGGCCGCTGCCCCGGTGCCCGATCTCCCGGGTGTCCAGCAGGACGGTGGCGCGGGCCTTGAGCGGCTGCTCCTCCCGACGGACCATCAGTTCGCCGTACCTGGCGGTGGACTTCCAGTGCACCCGGCGCAGGTCGTCCCCGTGCCGGTACTCGCGCGGGATCACGTCGTCGTCCCCGGCCAGCGCCAGGGTGCGGGTGTTGGAGTCGCCGTGCCCGGACGCCTCGCCGGTCAGCCGGACCGCGGGCAGGCTCTGCACCTGCGGCACCACGGTCAGCACGTCGGAGGCGGCGAACGACCTGGTCAGCTCACACATCCCGAACGGGTCGGCGACCCGGAGCTGGAGCGGCCCGAGCGGGTAGCGCCCGCGCAGGTCGGAGCGGACCCGGTAGGAGACCTCGCGGAAGCCGCGCGGCTCGACCCGGTCCAGCACGAAGCGCGGGCGCGGCCCGAGCACGTACGGGACCTTGTCCTCCAGCAGCAGCAGGCCGGTGGGCACCCGGGAGACGTTGTCCAGGCGCAGGTGCACCCGGGCCTCCTGCCCGGCCGCCACCCGGTACGGGCTGAGCCGGCGGCCGCCCGCGACCCGGTAGCGGGTGCGGACCAGCAGGAAGGCGGCGGCCAGCGGCAGGGCGGCGAGCAGCACGCCGATCTGGAGCAGCGCGTCCTGTCCGAAGACGTAGGCGCAGAGCGCGGCGGTGCAGCCGGCGGCGAGGAAGGAGCGGCCCCGGGTGGTCAGCCCGCGCAGGCCGGTGCGCAGCCCGGCCGGACGGTCGGCCTGGGGCACCTCAGCCCCGTCCCTGCGGACGCGGGATCGGCAGCCGGGCCACCAGGTCGGTGACGATCTGCTCGGTGCTGCGGCGACTCAGCTGGGTCTCGGCGGTGGCGATCAGACGGTGCGCCAGCACCGGGACGGCGAGCGCCTGGATGTCGTCCGGGAGCACGTACTCGCGTCCGTCCAGGGCGGCGGCGGCCCGGGCGGCCCGGACCAGGTGCAGGGTGGCGCGCGGCGAGGCGCCGAGGCGCAGCTCCTGGTGGTGCCGGGTGGCGCCGACCAGCTCGACCGCGTAGCGGCGCACGGTGTCGGCCACGTGCACGGTGCGGACCACGTCGACCAGCTTGAGGATGTCGTGGGCGTGCGCGACCGGGGTGATGTCGTCCAGCGGGTTGGCCCCGCCGTGGATGTCCAGCATCGCCAGCTCGGCCTCGGCGCTCGGGTAGCCGATCGAGATCCGGGCCATGAAGCGGTCGCGCTGGGCCTCGGGCAGCGGGTAGGTGCCCTCCATCTCGACCGGGTTCTGGGTGGCGATCACCATGAACGGCGAGGGCAGCTCGTAGCTGGTGCCGTCGATGGTGACCTGGCGCTCCTCCATCGACTCCAGCAGCGCGGACTGGGTCTTCGGCGAGGCCCGGTTGATCTCGTCGCCGACCACGATCTGGGCGAAGATCGCGCCCGGCCGGAACTCGAAGTCCCGGCGGTTCTGGTCGAACACGTTGGTGCCGGTCACGTCGGACGGCAGCAGGTCGGGGGTGAACTGGATCCGCCGCACCGTGCAGTCCACCGACTTGGCGAGCGCCTTGGCCAGCATGGTCTTGCCGACGCCGGGAACGTCCTCCAGCAGCAGGTGACCCTCCGCCAGCAGGACGGTCAGCGCGATCCGGACGGCCTCGGGCTTGCCCTCGATGACGCTCTCCACCGAGGCCCGGACCCGCTCGGCCACCGCGCCGAGCTCATGCAGGCCCGAACTGCCCGCGCCGGTCTGTCCGTTGTAGGTCGTCACCCGATTGCTCCCATGCCCCGAAAAATCACCTGGCCGCCACACTGCCGGGTCGGCCCGCAGGCGCATTCTTCCCTGTCAGGCGGCCTGTCGTCACCCGACCGGGCGACACGCGCCACACTGTCCCGGTTCGTCCGGGGACGCGACCGGCGGCGATCCGGTTCCCGGCCGGGAACCGGACAGCAGGACGGGCCCGGACAGCGCTGGCCGGGCCCTGCGGGCGGAGCGGGGGGTCAGTGGATCTCGCGGAGCAGGCCGGTGTGCACGTCGAAGACGAATCCGCGCACGTCGTCGCGGTGCGGGATGAACGGCGAGGTGCGGACCCGCTGCATCGACTGCCGGACGTCGCCGTCCAGGTCCACGAAGGACTCCACCGACCAGGTCGGCCGCTGGCCGACCTCCAGCTCCAGCTCCCGGCGGAAGTCCTCGGTCAGGCCGAGCAGGCCGCAGCCGGTGTGGTGGATCAGCGCGATCGAGCGGGTGCCCAGGGCGCGCTGGCTGATGGTCAGCGAACGGATGGTGTCGTCGGTGACCACCCCACCGGCGTTCCGGATCAGGTGCGCGTCGCCGAGCTCCAGGCCGAGCGCGGCGAACAGGTCGAGGCGGGCGTCCATGCAGGCCACCACGGTGACCTTCTGGACCGGGCGGGCGTCCATCCCGCCGTCCCGGAAGGTCACCGCGTAGGCGCGGTTGGCCTCGACGAAGCGGTCGATGATGGCGGGTTCGGCAGCGGCGTTCGGCGTGGGCCGGTCGGGGGTCACTGTCATGCGGAAGACGGTAATGGGATTTCGGTCGCCGTGGTGGGGCGGGGGGCACTGGTAGGGGTGGGTGTGACGCAGCGCATATCGGCCGTCCGGCCCGCCCGTCTGCTTCGCCCCGGTCTGTCCCGGCGCACGGTGGCACCCGTGCGCGGTACCGCCGACCGGGCGACGAGGCCGCCCGAACCGTCCCGACCTGCGGTGATTCATGACTCCAGCCGGGTGGTGCGCCGTCGCGGACGATTGACTGGGCAGGCCCGGGCGGTAGAGTTCGGCGCAGCGGAGCACGGGCCGTACGGTCCGTCAACTCCCCAGCCGGGCACGGCCGTACACAGCCCGTGGCCTCCTCCCGCTCCGTGCCACCTGGCGCACCTTCCCCGGTGCCGGGCGGCCACTCCTTCCCCAGGCGAGCGGGCGGGGACCACGGGCTGTGTCCGTCCTGCACTTTCGGCAGGCGCTCAGCCCCCTACGGAGTCAGGGGCTCGGGGCTGCACTTTTGGCAGGCGCTCAGCGGTCGACTACCCAGGGGCTCGGGGCTCTGCTGATGTGCGGCTCCGCCGCGTGGGCGAGGAGATCTGGCGTGCGGGTCACTGCGAAAGTCCCTGACCATGCACGCGACGGTGACCTTTTCCGAGGCCGGCGTCGCAGTTCCCCGAGCCCCTGGCGCCGTAGGCGGCTGAGCGCCTGCAAGAAGTCGGCGTCGCCCGCGCGGCGGAGCCCCTGACCGGGGAGGGCCGGGGGATGGCCCAGAATGGTCGGCATGAGCACCGACAGTCCGGCCCCCAAGCACGTCCCGGTGATGCTCCAGCGCTGCGTTGATGCGCTGGCCCCGGCGATCACCGCGCCCGGTTCGGTGGTGGTGGACGCCACCCTGGGCCTCGGGGGGCACAGTGAGGCGCTGCTCACCCAGTTCCCCGAGGTGCGGCTGGTCGCGGTGGACCGCGACCCGGCGGCGCTGAAGCTCTCCGCCGAGCGGCTGGCCCGGTTCGGCGACCGGGCGACCCTGGTGCACGCGGTGTACGACGAGATCCCCCAGGTGCTGGAGGACCTGGGGATCCCGAAGGCGCAGGGCATCCTGTTCGACCTCGGGGTCTCCTCGATGCAGCTGGACGAGGCCGACCGGGGCTTCGCGTACGCGCAGGACGCGCCGCTGGACATGCGGATGGACCAGACCCGGGGTCTCAGCGCCGCCGAGGTGCTGAACACGTACCCGCACGGCCAGCTGGCCCGGATCCTGAAGGTCTACGGTGAGGAGCGGTTCGCCGGGAAGATCGCCTCGGTGATCCTGCGGGAGCGCGAGAAGGAACCGTTCAGCAACAGCGCGCGTCTGGTCGATCTGGTGCGCAACGCCATTCCGGCCGCCACCCGGCGCACCGGCGGCAACCCGGCGAAGCGGACCTTCCAGGCGCTGCGGATCGAGGTCAACGGCGAGCTGGAGGTGCTGGACCGGGCGATCCCCGGCGCGCTGGACTCGCTCGCGCTGGGCGGCCGGATCGTGGTGATGTCCTATCAGTCGCTGGAGGACCGGCTGGTGAAGCAGTACTTCGCCGCGGCGGCCACCAACACCGCACCGCCCGGCCTGCCGGTCATCCCGGAGGAGCACCAGCCCTGGCTGAAGCTGCTGACCCGGGGTGCGGAGCTGGCCACCGAGCAGGAGATCGAGGAGAACCGGCGCGCCGCGCCCGTACGGCTGCGCGTGGCGGAGAGGATCAGGGAGCCCCGCGGTCAGTAGGACCGGCGGGGGAACGAGGACGGGCGAGGGAGAGACGCGGTGCCGGTGGCCGGTGGTGGCCCGACGGGTCGAACACAGCGGGAGCGCGGGGCGCTCCCCGGCCGGAGCGGTGGGGCGAGGATCACGGTACGGCCGGGACGCGGGTCGGCCCGGGGCCGGACGCCGTTCGCGGTCCTGGTGGTGGCGCTGCTCTCGGGCGGGCTGTTCGGGCTGCTGATGCTGAACACCGCGCTGAACGAGGGCTCCTTCGAGCTCAGCCGGCTGGAGCGGCAGTCCACCGAGCTGACCGACCTTCAGCAGACCCTGCAGGCCCAGATCGACCAGCAGTCGGGGCCGGACGCGCTGGAGCGCAGGCTCCGCGAGCTGGGCATGGTGCCCGGCGGTGACCTGGCGTTCCTGGAGACCGCCGACGGTTCGGTCAAGGGCAAGCCGGCCCAGGCCCAGGACAGCCCGCCGGTGAAGCGCTCGGTCGAGGAGCTCTGGGCCCAGCCCAGCCCGAGCCCGCAGGCGTCGCCGCCCGCCGCCCCGGGCACGGACACCGGGGTGCAGATCGACCCGGCCCCGCCCGCCGCCCCGTCAGCTCCCGCCCCGTCCGCCGGAGGTACGCCGCGATGAGTACGCCCCGTCAGCCCCCGCGTGGCGGCCCCGGACCACGCCGGCCGGCCCGCCCGCAGCCCGGCCGCCCGCAGTCCGCCCGCCCGCAGCCGGGCCGGACGGCCCGGCCGGCCGAGCGGCCGCGGGCCCCGCGGCCGCGCACCGGTGAGCCGCCCCGCCGACCGGCCGCCCGCCGCCCGCACCCCGCCCCGCCGCCGGTGCGCACCATCAAGCTGGCCGACCAGCGCCGCCGGCTGCGGCTGGTCACGGTCGCGCTGGCCCTGGTGTTCTCGGTCTTCGCGGGCCGGCTGATCCAGCTTCAGCTGCTCGACTCGGACGCGCTGGCCGCCTCCGCCGGGGCCCACAACTACGTGGACGCGGTCCTCTCGGCGGACCGGGGCTCGATAACGTCCTCGGACGGTGTCGCGCTGGCCACCACGGTGGACGCGTACGACATCACCGGCGACCCCTCGCTGTACCCGGCCGAGAAGTCCCTGGTGCCGGACGCGCCGGAGCAGGCGGCCGCGCTGCTGGCCCCGATCCTGGACCGGACCAAGGAGCAGCTGACCGCCGCGCTGCGCACCCCGAAGACCAAGTGGGTGATGCTGGCGCCCCGGCAGAGCCCGGAGACCAAGAAGCAGATCACCGACCTGAAGGTGACCCTGGCCAAGCAGGCCGACACCCCCGCCTGCCGGGCCCAGCGCAAGCTGGTCGGCAAGCCCGCGGACCAGGGCGGGCGGCAGTACGTGGACAACGTCTGCGCCAACCCGCTGGTGGGGGTGATCAACCAGGACAGCAAGCGCCGGGTCTACCCGTCGGGCGGCCTGGCGGCCAACCTGCTCGGCTACGTGAACGTGGACGGGATCGGCACCGGCGGCCTGGAGAAGCAGTTCCAGGAGGAGCTGGCCGGCAAGCCGGGCAGGAGCACGTACGCCCAGGTGAACGGCCGGATGGTGCCGACCGCAGGCGGCAGTCAGCAGTCCCCGGTGGAGGGCACCGACCTGCGGCTGACCATCGACCGGGACATCCAGTGGGCGGCCCAGCGGGCGATCACCGACCAGGTGGCCAACGCCGGGGCGGAGAAGGGCTACGTGATCGTCCAGGACGTGAAGACCGGTCAGATCCTGGCGATGGCCGCGTCCCCGGGCTTCAACCCGAACGAACTGAGCAAGGCGAAGCCCGAGCAGCTCGGCAACGCGGCGGTCGGCGACGCCTTCGAGCCGGGCTCGACCGCGAAGCTGATGACCATGGCGGCGGTGCTGGACACCGGGACGGCCGCCTGGGACACCCATGTCACGGTGCCCAACACGCTGCAGCGCTCGGACCGGGTCTTCCACGACGACATCGACCACCCGACCTGGTACCTGACCTTGGCGGGCGTGCTGGCGAAGTCCTCCAACATCGGGACCATCCTGGCCGCCGAGCAGCTCGGCAGGAGCCAGCCGGAGGCCAACAAGGTGTTGGCCGACTACCTGGGCCGGTTCGGCATCGGGAAGCCGACCGGGCTCGGCTTCCCCGGCGAGACCAAGGGCATCCTGGCCAAGCCGGAGGACTGGAACGGCTCGCAGCAGTACACCATCCCGTTCGGCCAGGGCCTGTCGGTGAACGCGCTGCAGGCGGCCTCGGTGTTCTCCACCATCGCCAACGGGGGAGTCCGGGTGACGCCCAGTCTGCTGGCGGGCACCACCGGGCCGGACGGCAGGTACGTACCGGCCGCGCCCGGCCAGGAGACCCGGGTGGTCAAGCCGGAGACCGCGAAGACCCTGACCGAGATGCTGGAGTCGGTGGTCTCGGACGAGCAGGGCACCGGTGCCAAGGCCAAGATCGAGGGCTACCGGGTCGCCGGGAAGACCGGCACGGCCAACCGGGTGGACCCGAAGACCGGCAAGTACAACGGCTACACCGCCTCCTTCATCGGCTTCGCCCCGGCCGAGCAGCCCCGGGTCACCGTCTCCTGCGTGATCCAGGACCCGAAGAACGGTCACTTCGGCGGCCAGCTCTGCGGGCCGGTGTTCAAGCAGGTGATGGAGTTCACCCTGAAGACCCTGCGCGTCGCCCCCAGCGGCAGCGAGGCGCCCAACCTCCCCGTCGACTGGAAGCCCTGATGAACAGCCAGAGCCCCGCCCAGCCCGTGCCCGGCACCCCCTCGCGTGGCGGTCCTGGGGAGATCCGGGACGGGTCCGGTGCAGATCCCGGGTCGGGGCCCGCGTTTGGCTCATCGGGGGGTGTGGCGGATAGCCTTCCGGCCGTGCCGAAACCCGATCAAATCTCCGCGAGCCCGCCCCGACCCACCGGCGTGCGGGCCACCCCGCTGGCCGAGGTGGCCCGTCTGCTCGGCCTGCCGCCGGTCGAGGGGGCGCCGGTCAGCGGCGTCACCCACGACTCCCGGGCGGTCCGGCCCGGCGACGTGTACGTCGCGTTCCCCGGTGCCAACCACCACGGCGCCAAGTTCGCCGCGCAGGCGGTGCGGCAGGGCGCGGTCGCGGTGCTGACCGACCCGGACGGTGCCGAGCAGGCCGCCGACTGCGGCGCCCCGCTGCTGGTGGTGGCGAGCCCGCGGGCCCGGATGGGCGAGTTGGCCGCCGAGGTCTACGGCCGGCCCAGCGCGGGCCTGCGGATGATCGGCCTGACCGGAACCAACGGGAAGACCACCACCGCGTACCTGGTCGAGGGCGGCCTGCAGGGCGCGGGACTGACCCCCGGCGTGATCGGCACCGTGGAGATGCGGGTCGGCACCGACCGGATCAAGAGCGAGCGGACCACCCCTGAGTCCACCGACCTGCACGCGATCCTCGCGGTGATGCGCGAGCGCGGCGCCGAGGCCGTGGTGATGGAGGTCTCCAGTCACGCGCTCAGCTACGGCCGGGTGGACGGCGTGGTCTACGACGTCGCGCTGTTCAACAACCTGACGCCGGAACACCTGGACTTCCACCCGGACATGGAGGACTACTTCCGGGCCAAGGCCAAGCTGTTCCAGCCCGACAAGGCCAGGCTCGGCGTGGTCAACCTGGACGACGCGTACGGCCGCCGGCTGGCCGCCGAGGCGCCGATCCCGGTGACCGGCTTCTCCGCCAAGGGCGACCCGGCCGCGCAGTGGCGGGCACTGGACGTCCAGCTCGGCCCGCTCGGCTCGACCTTCACCGTGGTCGGCCCCGACGGGCAGTCGGCCGAGGCGAGCGTGCCGCTGCCGGGCCCGTTCAACGTGGCCAACGCGCTCGGCGCGCTGACCGCGCTGGTCACCGCCGGGGTGCCGCTGGAGCAGGCGGTGGCCGGGGTGGCCGCCGTCCCCGGGGTGCCGGGCCGGCTGGAGCGGGTGGACGCCGGGCAGCCGTACGTGGCCGTGGTGGACTACGCGCACAAGCCGGACGCGCTGCGGGCCGTGCTGGAGTCGCTGCGCGAGGTCACCAAGGGCCGGCTGCACGTGGTGGTCGGCTGCGGCGGCGACCGTGACCCGTACAAGCGCGGACCGATGGGCGCGATCGCCGCCCGGCTGGCCGACACCGCCGTGCTGACCAGTGACAACCCGCGCTCCGAGGACGCGCTGGCGATCCTGGCCACCATGCTGACCGGCGCCACCGAGGTGCCGGAGGCCGAGCGCGGCGAGGTGCTGGTGGTGCCGGACCGGGCCGAGGCGATCGCCGACGCGGTGCGGCACGCGCACGCCGGGGACACCGTGCTCATCGCGGGCAAGGGCCATGAGTTGGGCCAGTACGTCCGGGGCGAGGTCCGTCCCTTCGACGACCGGCAGGTACTGCGCGAGGCCATCGAGCACCGTGTCAGCCGAGGAGTAGTGGAGCAGCCGTGATCGCACTGACCCTTGCCGAGGTGGCCGAGGCCGTCGGCGGCACCCTGCACAACGCCGACCCGGCCGCCCGGGTCACCGGCTCGGTGGAGCACGACTCCCGCAAGCTCACCGAGGGCTGCCTGTTCGTCGCGATCGTCGGTGAGCGGGTGGACGGGCACGACTTCGCCGGGCAGGCGGTCGCGGCCGGTTCGGTCGCCGTGCTGGCGACCCGTCAGCTCGACGTGCCCACCGTGCTGGTGGACGACGTGCAGCTGGCGCTCGGCCGGCTGGCCCGGGCCGTGGTCCGGCGGTCCGACGCCGAGGTGGTGGCGCTCACCGGCTCGGCCGGCAAGACCAGCACCAAGGACCTGATCGCCCAACTGCTGGCCCACCGGGGCGAGACGGTCTTCCCGCCCGGCTCGATGAACAACGAGATCGGCCACCCGATGACCGCGCTGCGGGTCGAGCCGACCACGAAGCACCTGGTGATGGAGATGGGCGCCCGGCACAAGGGCGACATCGACTACCTCACCGCGATCACCCCGCCCACCGTCGGCGTGGTGCTCAACATCGGCACCGCGCACCTCGGCGAGTTCGGCTCCAAGGCCGCGATCGCCGAGGCCAAGGGCGAGTTGGTGGAGGCGCTGACCAGCGACGGGATCGCGATCCTGAACGCCGACGACCCGCTGGTGAAGGCGATGGCCTCGCGCACCAAGGCCCGGGTGCTGTACTTCGGCGAGAGCCCGAGCGCCGACGTCCGGGCCACCGGAGTTCGCCTGGACGACGCCGGGCGGCCACAGTTCACGCTCACCACCCCGGCCGGTTCCGCACCGGTCCGGCTGCGCCTGTACGGTGAGCACCACGTTTCGAACGCCCTCGCCGCCGCTGCGGTGGCGGTGGCGCTCGGTATGTCCGTCGATGACACCGCCGCCGCGCTCGGCGAGGCGGAAGCGCTGTCCCGCTGGCGCATGGAGGTCGTCGAACGGGCCGACGGCGTCACCGTGGTCAACGACGCCTACAACGCGAACCCGGAGTCCATGCGGGCCGCGCTGCGGGCGCTGGTGTCGATGGGAGGCCGTGGTCCGGAGCGCCGCCGCACCTTCGCGGTGCTCGGCGAGATGCGGGAGCTCGGCGAGGACAGCCTCACCGAGCACGACGCCATCGGGCGGCTCGCGGTCCGACTGGACGTCACCAGGCTGGTGGCGGTCGGCGGACGCGACGCGGCCTGTATGGAACTGGGCGCGAGGAACGAAGGTTCGTGGGGTGAGGAGTCGGTGCTGGTGTCCGACGCGGACGCGGCGGTCGAGCTGCTGCGGGGTCAGCTGCGGCCAGGGGACGTGGTGTTGGTGAAGGCGTCCCGTTCGGTGGGCCTGGAGCGGGTGGCCGAGGCCCTGCTGGCTGATGGAGCCGCGAAGTGAAGCAGATTCTCTTCTCCGGGATGATCGGGCTGGTGCTCACGCTGCTCGGCACCCCGGCGCTGATCCGGCTGCTGGCGAAGCACGGCTACGGCCAGATGATCCGCGACGACGGCCCCAAGGCGCACGCCAGCAAGCGCGGTACGCCCACCATGGGCGGCATCGCCTTCATCCTGGCCACCCTGATCGCCTACGCGGCGACCAAGGTGATAACGGGTGAGAAGCCCACCGCCTCCGGCCTGTTGGTGCTCTTCCTGACCACCGGCCTGGGCCTGGTCGGCTTCCTGGACGACTACATCAAGGTGGTCAAGCAGCGGTCGCTCGGCCTGCGGGCAAAGGCCAAGCTGCTCGGCCAGTCGCTGGTCGGTCTGACCTTCGCGATCCTGTCGCTCCAGTTCAAGGACGAGGCCGGGCGCACCCCGGCCTCCACCAGCCTCTCCTTCGTCCAGGACTTCAGCTGGTCGATCGGCCCGGTGCTGTTCGTGATCTGGGCCTACTTCATGATCGCCGCGATGTCGAACGGCGTGAACCTCACCGACGGCCTGGACGGCCTGGCCACCGGCGCCTCGGTGATGGTCTTCGGTGCCTACGTCTTCATCGGCGTCTGGCAGTACGGCCAGACCTGTGCGGTCCAGGTCACCGCCACCGCCAGTTGCTACGACGTCCGGGACCCGCTGGACCTGGCGGTGGTCGCCTCGGCGCTGATGGGCTCCTGCTTCGGCTTCCTGTGGTGGAACACCTCGCCCGCCAAGATCTTCATGGGCGACACCGGTTCGCTCGCCCTCGGCGGCGCACTGGCCGGGCTGGCGATCTGCTCGCAGACCGAGCTGCTGCTCGCGCTGCTCGGCGGCCTGTTCGTGATCATCACGCTCTCGGTGGTCATCCAGGTCGGCTCGTTCCGACTGACCGGCAAGCGGGTCTTCAAGATGGCACCGCTCCAGCACCACTTCGAGCTCAAGGGCTGGAGCGAAGTGCTGATCGTGGTCCGGTTCTGGATCATCCAGGGCCTCTGCGTCGCGGTCGGCCTCGGCCTGTTCTACGCGGGCTGGGTGACCGGATGACCGCCGCCGTCGCCTTCGCCGGCCTGCCGGTCGTCGTCGCGGGGCTGGGCATCTCCGGTGTCTCGGCCGCCCGGGTGCTGCACGGCCTCGGCGCGCTGGTCACCGTGGTGGACGGCGGCGACGGCGCGGGCCTGCGGGCCCGGGCCGCCGGACTGGACGGCGTGGCCGTCCGGCTCGGCGACGGCGACACCCTGCCCGAGGGCACCCGACTGATCGTCACCTCGCCCGGCTGGCCGCCGGACAGCCCGCTGTTCCTGGCCGCCGAGCGGGCCGGCGTGCCGGTCTGGGGCGACGTCGAACTCGCCTGGCAGCTCCGCAGGCCGCTGCCGGGCACCGGCGAGCCGGCCCCCTGGCTGGCCGTCACCGGCACCAACGGCAAGACCACCACCGTCCAGATGCTGGCCTCGATCCTGACCGCGGCCGGCAAGCGCACCGCCGCCGTCGGCAACGTCGGCGTCTCGGTGCTGGACGCGGTGCTGGCCGAGCAGCCGTACGACGTGCTCGCGGTCGAGCTCTCCAGCTACCAACTGCACTGGGCGCCCTCGCTGCGCCCGCACTCGGCCGCCGTGCTCAACCTGGCGCCGGACCACCTGGACTGGCACGGCTCGATGGCGGCGTACGCCGCCGACAAGGGACGGATCTACCAGGGCAACCAGGTGGCCTGCGTGTACAACCTGGCGGACCCGGCCACCGAGGGACTGGTGATCGAGGCCGACGTCGAGGAGGGCTGCCGGGCGATCGGCTTCGGCCTCGGCGCCCCCGGCCCGTCCCAGTTCGGCGTGGTGGACGGCCTGTTGGTGGACCGCGCGTTCGTCCCGGACCGGCAGAAGAACGCCGCCGAGATCGGCGCGGTCGAGGACGTCACCCCGCCCGCCCCGCACAACATCGCCAACGCCCTGGCGGCGGCGGCGCTGGCCCGGGCGTACGGGGTCGACACCAAGGCCGTCCGGGAGGGTCTGCGGGCGTTCCGCCCGGACGCGCACCGGATCGCCGAGGTCGCGGTGGTCGGCGAGGTCACCTGGATCGACGACTCCAAGGCCACCAACACCCATGCCGCGGCAGCCTCGTTGGCCGCGTACGAGTCGATCGTCTGGGTGGCCGGCGGCCTGGCCAAGGGCGCGACCTTCGACGAGCTGGTGCAGGGGGCGGTGGGGCGGCTGCGGGCCGCCGTGCTGATCGGTGCCGACCGGGAGCTGATCCGGGAGGCGCTGGCGCGACACGCCCCGGATGTTCCGGTGATCGAGGCCGCCCAGGGTGAGACTGGCGCGGTGGCGATGGCCGAGGTGGTCCGGGTGGCCGCCGGGCTCGCCCGACCGGGGGACACGGTCCTGCTGGCGCCGGCCTGTGCCTCGATGGACATGTTCACCAACTACGGCCAGCGCGGCGACTTCTTCGCCGAGGCGGTCCGGGCACTCTGAGGGCGCCGGCGGCAGGGAACGACTACGGGGGAGCTGTGTGATGGCCGGTCAGGGAACGGCTGGGCCGGAGCGCAGCTCCTCCAAGTTCCAGGTGATCTCGGCGAGTACCGCCACCTTCAAGGCGGCCGACCCGGTCACCCGGCTGCGGGCGTTCCGGGCCAGGGTCCGGTACCTGCTGGACCGTCCGCTGACGCCCTACTACCTGATCCTGGGCTCGGTGCTGCTGCTGCTGGTGCTGGGCCTCGGCATGGTGTTCTCCTCCTCGCAGATCCTGGCCAAGCGCTGGGACCTGCCGATGACCTTCTTCTTCCGCAAGCAGCTGATCGCCGTGCTGCTCGGGCTCGGGCTGATGGTGGTGTTCGCCCGGACGCCGCTGAAGCTGATGCGCGCGATGGTCTACCCGGTGCTGTTCGGGGTGCTGGGCGCCCTGGTGCTGGTCGCCATCCCCGGCATCGGCACCAACGTCGGCGGCAACCAGAACTGGCTGGACCTGGGGTCGTTCCAGATCCAGCCCTCCGAGTTCGCCAAGCTGGCGCTGGTGTTCTGGGCGTCCGACCTGCTGGCCAGGAAGCAGCGGACCAGGACCCTGGACCAGTGGAAGCACCTGCTGGTGCCGCTGGTGCCCGGCACCCTGCTGCTGGTCCTGCTGATCATGATCGGTGGCGACATGGGCACCACGATGATCCTGGTCGCGATGCTGTTCGGCCTGCTCTGGCTGGTCGGCGCCCCGCTCCGGCTGTTCGCCGCCACCCTGGGCATCGCGGTGGTGGCCTGCACGGCGCTGATCATCACGGTGCCGCACCGGCTGGACCGGCTGGCCTGCATCGGCGTCACCAAATCGGACCCGAACGTCAACTGCTACCAGGCCCTGCACGGCCTCTACGCCTTCGCGGCGGGCGGCCCGTTCGGCTCCGGCCTCGGCGCGGGCGTCGAGAAGTGGGGCCAACTTCCGGAGGCGCACACCGACTTCATCTTCGCCGCACTGGGCGAGGAACTCGGTCTGGTGGGGACGCTGTCGGTGCTCGGCCTCTTCGCGGCACTAGGCTACGCGGGTATCCGTGTGGCCGGCAGTACGAAGGACCCCTTCGTCAGGTACGCCGCGGGGGCAGCCACCACCTGGATCATGGCGCAGGCCATGGTCAACCTGGGGTCGGCGCTGGGACTTCTGCCGATCGCGGGCGTCCCGCTCCCGCTGTTCTCCTACGGGGGGTCGGCGATGCTGTCGGCCATGTCCGCCGTCGGGGTGCTGCTGTGCTTCGCACGCAGCTCACCGGGGGCGAAGGCGGCTCTGGCCGCCCGGCCCCTACGACTGAAAAGATGGGCCAACAGCCGGTTCGGATCTGTCCTGACCCGGGTGCTGCCACGACGAACCACAGCGCGCCAGGCTGCGAAGCCGAAGCGCAGGGAGCGGTGAATTTCGGTGCATGTCGTACTCGCAGGCGGCGGAACCGCCGGGCACATCGAGCCGGCCATGGCGCTCGCGGACGCGCTCCGCAGGCACGACCCGTCGATCGGGATCACCGCCCTCGGTACCGAGCGGGGTCTGGAGACCCGGCTGGTGCCCGAGCGCGGCTACCAGCTGGAGCTGATCCCGGCCGTACCGCTGCCGCGCAAGCCCACCCCGGAGCTGATCACGGTGCCGGGCCGGCTGCGCGGCACCGTCCGGGCCGCCCAGGAGATCATCGAGCGGGTCAAGGCGGACGCGGTGGTCGGCTTCGGCGGCTACGTCGCGATGCCCGCCTACCTGGCGGCCAAGCGCGCCGGGGTGCCGATCGTGGTGCACGAGGCGAACGCCCGGCCCGGTCTGGCCAACAAGATCGGTGCCCGGTACAGCGACTTCGTCGCGGTCTCCACGCCCGACTCCAAGCTGCGCGACTCCCGGTACATCGGCATCCCGCTGCGCCGGACCATCGCCACCCTGGACCGGAACGCGGTCCGCCCGGAGGCCCGGCACTACTTCGGGCTCGACCAGCGGCTGCCCACCCTGCTGGTCTCCGGCGGTTCGCAGGGCGCCCGCCGGCTGAACGAGGTCGTGCAGGCCATCGCGCCCCGGCTCCAGCAGTACGGCGTGCAGATCCTGCACGCGGTCGGGCCGAAGAACGAGCTGCCGGTGATCGACGACATCCCCGGCATGCCGCCGTACCGCGCGGTGCCGTACGTGGACCGGATGGACCTCGCGTACGCCGCCGCCGACCTGATGCTCTGCCGGGCCGGCGCCATGACGGTGGCCGAGCTGGCCGCGGTCGGCCTGCCGGCCGCCTTCGTGCCGCTGCCGATCGGCAACGGCGAGCAGCGGCTGAACGCCCAGCCGATGGTCAAGGCGGGCGGTGGCCTGCTGGTCGACGACGCCGAGCTGACCACGGACTGGGTGCTGCAGAACGTCCTGCCGGTGCTCACCAACCCGCAGAAGCTCTGGGACATGAGCCGGGCCGCCGCCGAGTTCGGCCGCCGGGACGCCGACGACCTGCTGGTCGGGATGGTGTACGAGGCGATCGAGGCGGCCAGAGGTGGTCGCCGCCGTGGCTGAGACGCCGGTCCTCGACGATCCCCTGGAGGACGAGGAGGAGGCCGAGGAGCGGTTCGCTCCCCGGCTCCGCCTCTCCCGGCGGGGGATCGTGGTGCTGAGCGCGCTCGGGGCACTGTTCCTGGGCGCGCTCGGCTGGCTGGTGTTCTTCTCCTCGGTGCTGGACGTCCGGGTGGTCGCCGTGCAGGGGCTGACCGGTGACAAGTTGACGGCCCACCAGGTCCGCGAGGTGCTGGGCGGCGGGCAGCACGGCCCGCTGGCCCGGGTCGACCTGGCCGAGGCCGAGCGCCGGGTGGCCGCGCTGCCCCGGGTGGCCAAGGTCGAGGTCTGGCGGGGCTGGCCGCACACCCTGCGGATCAAGGTGGTGGAGCGGCGCGCGGTGGCGGCCGTCAAGACCGAGGACGGGAAGTTCACCCAGGTGGATTCGACCGGCTTCGGGTTCGCCACCGAGGACACCCCGCCGGCCGGGGTCCCGGTGGTGGAGCTGGCACTCAGTCAGCAGGCGAACGACGCACTGGCGGTGTTCGGCAAGCCGGAGCTGGTGCGGGCCGCCGTGACGGTGGCGGCGGGGCTGCCGCCGGAGGTGGCCAAGCTGGCCGGCGCGGTCGTGGTGCACAGTTACGACGACATCCAACTGCAGCTCGCCGACGGTGCGGTGGTGCGCTGGGGGAGTGCGGAGCGGACTCCGCGCAAGGCGCTGGTGCTGGCCGCGCTGCTGCCGCGGAAGTCGAAGATCTACGACGTGAGCGCGCCCGATGCGCCCGGTATCGGCGGATGATGGCCCGGCGTGTCGGGAAGATCCGGTAAGTTCTCTTCCCGAGGGCGGTGTTGACGGAGCAGCGGCTCCGCCCCGACTCTTGGTGGTCACCCCGGTTTCACCAGGTGATGGATGATCACATAGGCTCAAAAGAAAAACGGGAAGCTCGGCGTGTTCGTTGAACGCAGATGAGTTGCCACCTAGTGTCCTGTGTCACCAGGCTGTGTCCCACGGTGATGTGACGCAGGCACAGCCACAACCCTAAAGGTCAAGTTTAGGGTTCGGGTCGGTGGTCGGAATTTCGGACATACAGTCAGGAAATACCCGGGCTCCCCACCCATCGACATCCGTCGGCCCTCACAAACAGGAGAAGCCGACCCGGAATCTCGAGGCGAGAGGCCTTCGACGTGGCAGCACCGCAGAACTACCTCGCAGTCATCAAGGTCGTCGGTATCGGCGGCGGTGGTGTGAACGCCATCAACCGGATGATCGAGGTCGGTCTCAAGGGCGTCGAGTTCATCGCGATCAACACCGATGCGCAGGCCCTCCTGATGAGCGACGCCGACGTCAAGCTCGACGTGGGCCGTGAACTCACCCGGGGCCTCGGCGCCGGGGCCAACCCCGAGGTCGGCCGGAAGGCCGCCGAGGACCACCGCGAGGAGATCGAGGAGGTCCTCAAGGGGGCCGACATGGTCTTCGTGACGGCCGGCGAGGGCGGCGGCACCGGCACCGGTGGCGCCCCCGTGGTGGCGAACATCGCCCGCTCGCTCGGCGCGCTCACCATCGGTGTGGTGACCCGGCCGTTCACCTTCGAGGGCCGCCGCCGGGCGAACCAGGCCGAGGACGGCATCGCCGGCCTGCGCGAGGAGGTCGACACCCTCATCGTGATCCCGAACGACCGGCTGCTCTCCATCTCCGACCGTCAGGTCAGCGTGCTGGACGCGTTCCGCTCGGCCGACCAGGTGCTGCTCTCCGGCGTGCAGGGCATCACCGATCTGATCACCACCCCCGGTCTGATCAACCTCGACTTCGCCGACGTCAAGTCGGTCATGTCGGACGCCGGTTCGGCCCTGATGGGGATCGGCTCCGCGCGCGGCGAGGACCGGGCCAAGGCGGCGGCCATCATGGCCATCTCCTCCCCGCTGCTGGAGGCGTCCATCGACGGCGCCCGCGGCGTGCTGCTCTCCATCTCCGGCGGCTCCGACCTCGGTCTGTTCGAGATCAACGAGTCGGCCCAGCTGGTCAGCGAGGCGGCGCACCCCGAGGCGAACATCATCTTCGGCGCGGTGATCGACGACGCGCTCGGCGACGAGGTCCGGGTCACCGTGATCGCGGCCGGGTTCGACGGCGGTCAGCCGCCCGCGATCGTCCGCGACCCGGTGGTCAAGTCCACCCCGGCCACCGGTGCCTCGACCCCGGAGCGCCCGGCGGGCCGCCCGTCCTACAGCGGCATCGGTTCGGTGACGGACCGTCCGAAGGACGAGCAGGGCACCACCACCACGGCTCCGCCGGTTCCCCCGCAGGTGCAGCCCGCCCGGCAGCCGCTGCTGGAGAACCCGGCCGAGGAGCTCGACGTGCCGGACTTCCTGAAGTAACCCGACGGCACCGATGCCCACCGTGCCCCCGTCCCGGACGGGGAACACACGGTGGGCATCGTGCGGTCCGGGGTGCGATCATCAGCTGTGTTTCTCGGGGGCGAGCCGTGTATGGGGCGACTGTGACTGACGTGTACGGACCGGAGCCGGGTGGCCCGGAGTTCCTGGCCGGGCTGACCGAGGGTCAGCGGGCCAGGTACGAGGAGCTGGGCGCCAACCTCGACGTGGTGGAGCGCCGGATCGCGGACGCCTGCGCGGCGGCCGGACGGGCCAGGAGCGAGGTCAGGCTGGTGGTGGTCACCAAGACCTACCCGGCCGAGGACACCGCCCTGCTGGCCGCGCTGGGCGTCACCGACGTGGCGGAGAACCGCGACCAGGACGCGGCGCCGAAGGCCGAACTCTGCCGCGAACTGCCGCTGGACTGGCACTTCGTTGGCCAACTGCAGACCAACAAGGTCCGCTCGGTGGTCCGGTACGCCAACCACGTGCACTCGGTGGACCGGCTGCGGCTGGTGACCTCGCTGGCTGCCGCGGTGGCCAACGCGGAGCGCCCGCCGCTGGGTTGCCTGGTCCAGGTGGCCCTGGACAAGGAGGCCGGCCAGGGCGAGGGCCGGGCCGGGGCGAGCCCCGGCGAGGTCGCCGAACTGGCCGACGCGATCGCCGACACGCCCGGGCTGCGACTGTCCGGTGTGATGACCGTCGCTCCGCTGGCCGGCCCGCTGGCGGGCGACCCGGCGAGGGCCTTCGAGCGACTGGCGGAAATCGCAACTGCCCTACGGTCGAGCCATCCTGCTGCCACGATGGTCTCTGCGGGCATGAGCGGTGACCTGGAGCAGGCGGTGGCCGCCGGAGCGACACATCTGCGCGTCGGTACGGCGGTGCTCGGAGTGCGGTCGACGCTCCGGTAACGTCACCGGGTAGTAGATCAGACTGCAGGACAAAACAGGACAGAACCTAGCAGCTGGCTACAGCGCTAGTGAACCGTGGATCGATCGCAAACCCGCAGCCACTCCCACTCTATGACGGAGCGTCGGGTGGTGTGCGGAATCCCGCAGGCGAAGGCCGCCGGTGACGATCCACCACAGAGCGGAGGAGACAGGAGCATGGCCGGCGCAATGCGCAAGATGGCGGTCTACCTCGGCCTCGTGGAGGACGAGACGTACGACGGCCAGGGTTACGACCCCGACGACGACTACGACACGGACCCCGAGCCGATCCGAACCGGACGGACCGAGGGCCTGGAGCGCCCCGCCGCGGCACCCGCCGCTCCGGCGCCGGTCGCGCACATCGCGCCTCAGCCCGTCCCGGCCGCCGTGCCGATCCGGCAGGAGCAGCCGCGGATGGCCCCCGTGTCGTCCATCACACCCGACCGCCGCCAAAACCTGGAGAAGAGCACCCCGGTGATCATGCCCAAGGTCGTCAACGAACGAGAGCCGTACCGCATCACCACGCTGCACCCGAGGACCTACAACGAGGCCCGTACCATCGGGGAACAGTTCCGTGGCGGCACCCCGGTGATCATGAATTTGACCGAGATGGACGACACGGATGCGAAGCGGCTCGTAGACTTCGCCGCTGGACTCGTCTTCGGTCTGCACGGCAGTATCGAGCGAGTGACACAGAAGGTGTTCCTGCTGTCTCCTGCTAACGTCGATGTAACGGCGGAGGACAAGGCTCGGATCGCCGAGGGTGGGTTCTTCAACCAGAGCTGACCCGACCACGACTTCTCGGTGGATCTCGTGGCAGTGGTACGTGACTGACGGATCGTCCGGAATGCCGGATTTGAACAGGGAGACGCGATGGGGATCGTGCGGGGAGTGCTCTTCTACGCGCTGAGTGCTTTCCTGTTGGTCCTGCTCTTCCGTCTTGTCATGGACTGGGTCTTCCAGTTCGCCCGCTCGTGGCGTCCTGGGAAGGCCATGGTCGTGGTCCTGGAGGCCACGTACACTGTCACCGATCCGCCGCTCAAGCTTCTTCGGCGATTCATCCCGCCGTTGCGTTTCGGGGGCGTGGCGCTCGACCTGTCCTTCTTCGTACTGATGATCATTGTGTTTGTCCTGAGATCGCTCGTGCTGACTCTGCCGTCTTGAGCGCTGCGACAGGATGCCGGTGTGCCGACGATCACGTTGAGGTGAAGAGATGTCACTGTCCCCCGAGGACGTTCGGAACAAGCAGTTCACGACCGTCCGGCTGCGTGAAGGCTATGACGAGGACGAGGTCGATGCCTTCCTCGACGAGGTCGAGGCCGAGCTGACCCGACTGCTCCGCGAGAACGAGGACCTGCGGGCCAAGCTCGCCGCGGCCACTCGTGCCGCCGCGCAGAACCAGGCCAACATGCGCAAGGAGCAGCAGCCGCAGGACGGCCGCCAGGGAGCTCCGGTCCCCGCCGCCATATCCGGCCCGCCGGTTCCCGGCCAGGGTCAGATGCAGCAGGGCCCCGGCCAGCAGCAGCAGATGCAGCAGATGGGCAACCAGCCGCTGGGCCTGCCCTCCGGTGCGCCGCAGCTGCCGTCCGGTCAGGGCGGCCCGATGGGCCAGCCCAACCAGCAGCAGATGCAGCCGATGGGCCAGCAGCAGCAGATGCAGCAGCCGATGGGTCAGCAGCAGATGGGCCAGACCATGGGCGGCCAGCAGCAGCTGGTGCAGCCGATGGGCGGCCAGATGCTGCAGCCGATGGGTCAGCAGCAGATGGGCCAGACCATGGGCGGCCAGCAGCTGCAGCCGATGGGCGGCCCGATGGGCCAGCAGCTCGGCGGCCCGATGGGTGCCCCGATGCAGCAGCAGAGCCCCGGTGGCGACAGTGCCGCCCGGGTGCTCGCGCTCGCCCAGCAGACCGCCGACCAGGCGATCTCCGAGGCCCGTTCCGAGGCCAACAAGATCGTCGGCGAGGCGCGCAGCCGGGCCGAGGGCCTGGAGCGGGACGCCCGTGCCAAGGCGGACGCCCTGGAGCGGGACGCGCAGGAGAAGCACCGGGTCGCGATGGGCTCGCTGGAGTCCGCCCGCGCCACCCTGGAGCGCAAGGTCGAGGACCTGCGCGCCTTCGAGCGCGAGTACCGGACCCGCCTGAAGTCCTACCTGGAGACCCAGCTGCGCCAGCTGGAGTCGCAGGCGGACGACTCGCTCGCCCCGCCGCGGATCCCGGCCACCGCCTCGCTGCCGCCGGCCGGTGCCTCGGCGATGAGCGGTCAGCCGTCCTTCGGTGGCCAGTCCTCCTTCGGTGGCGGCAACGGTCAGCCGTCCTTCGGCGGCCAGTCCTCCTTCGGCGGCGGCAACGGTCAGCCCTCCTTCGGCGGCCAGCCGAACGGTGCCCCCAGCGGCGCCGCCCAGATGGCCCCCGCCGGGATGACCCAGCCGATGGCGGCCGTCCGGCCGCAGCCTCCGCAGCCGATGCAGCAGGCGCCCGCTCCGATGCGCGGCTTCCTGATCGACGAGGACGGCGACAACTAAGCAGCACCTTCGAGGGCGCCCCCGCCGTGACGATCCGTCACCGCGGGGGCGCCCTCGTTGTCTGCGCAGGGCTGCACCACCAGGGGCTCGGGGAACTGCGACGCCAGCCTCATGGAGGGTGGATCGGTCCGTGGCTGGTCAGGCACCTTTGCAGTGATACCCGCCGACCACGAACCGTCGCCGTTCCCCGAGCCCCTGACGGGGCTCTCGTTATGCCTTGCGGAGCTGGAAGCTCAGGCCCAGGCCCTCGTCGGTGAAGGTCTCCGAGGTCCACTCCGCCGCGCCCGCGAGGAAGTCGGTGGCGAGCACCTCGTCAGCGACCAGCTGGCCGTGCTCGGCGATCGCCTCGGCGGTCTCCTCGTTCGCGGCCCGCCACCGCAGCACGATCCGGTCGGCGACGTCGAGGCCGGAGTTCTTCCGGGCCTCCTGGATCTGCCGGATGGCGTCCCGGGCGATGCCGAGCCGCTTAAGCTCCGGGGTGATGTGCAGGTCCAGCGCCACGGTGGCGCCGGCCTCGTTGGCGACCGCCCAGCCCTCGCGCGGGGTCTCGGTGATGATCACCTCGTCCGGGGTGAGCTCCACGGTCTCGCCGTTCAGCTCGACCGCTGCGGTGCCGGAGGCCCGCAGCGAGGCGGCCAGCGCGGCGGCGTCCGCGGCGGCGACCACCTTGGCGACGTCCTGCACGCCCTTGCCGAAGCGCTTGCCGAGCGCCCGGAAGTTCGCCTTGGCCGAGGTGTCGACCAGCGAACCGCCGACCTCCGCCAGCGACTCGAGCACCGAGACGTTCAGCTCCTCGGCGATCTGCGCCCGCAGGTCGGCGGGCAGTTCGTCCCAGCCCTGGGCCGCGATCAGGGCCCGGGACAGCGGCTGACGGGTCTTCACACCCGACTCGGCCCGGGTCGCCCGGCCGAGCTCGACCAGGCGCCTGACCAGCGCCATGTTCCGGGACAGCTCGGTGTCGATCAGCGCCTCGTCGGCGACCGGCCAGCCGGCCAGGTGCACCGAGACCGGCGCGTCCGGGACCACCGGGACCACCAGGTCCTGCCAGACCCGCTCGCTGATGAACGGGGTGAGCGGGGCCATCAGCCGGGTCACCGTCTCCAGGGCCTCGTGCAGGGTGGCCAGTGCGGCCGCGTCGCCCTGCCAGAAGCGGCGGCGCCCGCGCCGGACGTACCAGTTGGAGAGGTCGTCGACGAAGCCGGAGAGCAGCTTGCCGGCCCGGTGGGTGTCGTACGCCTCCAGCGCCGCGTCCACGTCCCGGACCAGGGTGTTCAGCTCGGAGAGCACCCACTTGTCCAGCTGCGGGCGGTCGGCCGGGGCCGGGTCCGAGGCGGACGGGGACCAGTCGGCGGTGCGGGCGTACAGGGCCTGGAAGGCCACCGTGTTCCAGTAGGTCAGCAGCGTCTTGCGGACCACCTCCTGGATCGCCCCGTGCCCGACCCGGCGGGCCGACCAGGGCGAGCCGCTCGCGGCCATGAACCAGCGCACCGCGTCTGCGCCGTGCTGGTCCATCAGCGGGATCGGGTCGAGGGTGTTGCCCAGGTGCTTGGACATCTTCCGGCCGTCCTCGGCCAGGATGTGGCCCAGGCAGACCACGTTCTCGTAGGAGTTCCTGTCGAACACCAGGGTGCCGACCGCCATCAGCGTGTAGAACCAGCCGCGGGTCTGGTCGATCGCCTCGGAGATGAACTGGGCCGGGTACCGGCTCTCGAACAGCTCCTTGTTCTGGTACGGGTATCCGTACTGCGCGAACGGCATCGAGCCCGAGTCGTACCAGGCGTCGATCACCTCGGGCACCCGGGTCGCGGTGGCCGAGCAGGTCGGGCAGGCGAAGGTGACGTCGTCGATGAACGGGCGGTGCGGGTCCAGCGCGCTCTGGTCGGTGCCGGTCAGCTCGGAGAGCTGGGCCAGCGAGCCGACGCAGGTGAGGTGGTCGTCCTCGCAGCGCCAGATCGGCAGCGGGGTGCCCCAGTAGCGGTTCCGGGACAGCGCCCAGTCGATGTTGTTGTTCAGCCAGTCGCCGAAGCGGCCGTGCTTGACGTTCTCGGGGAACCAGTTGGTGGCCTCGTTCTCCCGGATCAGCGCGTCCTTGACGGCGGTGGTGCGGATGTACCAGGACGGCTGCGCGTAGTAGAGCAGCGCGGTGTGGCAGCGCCAGCAGTGCGGGTAGCTGTGCTCGTACGGGAGGTGACGGAACAGCAGGTCACGGGCCGCCAGGTCGGCCACCAGCGCCTCGTCGGCCTTCTTGAAGAACTGCCCGCCGACCAGCGGGACGTCGGCCGCGAAGGTGCCGTCCGCCTCGACCGGGTTGACCACCGGCAGGCCGTACCTGCGGCAGGTGGCGAGGTCGTCCGCGCCGAAGGCGGGGGACTGGTGGACGATGCCGGTGCCGTCCTCGGTGGTGACGTACTCGGCGTTCAGGACGTAGTGCGCGTCCGGGATCTCCACCAGGTCGAACGGGCGCCGGTAGGCCCAGCGCTCCATCTCGGCACCGGTGAACGACTCGCCGGTGGCCTCCCAGCCCTCGCCGAGCGCCTTGGCCAGCAGCGGCTCGGCCACCACCAGCTGCTCGGTGCCGTCGGTGGCGACCACGTAGGTGACGTCCGGGTGCACGGCGGCGGCGGTGTTGGAGACCAGCGTCCACGGGGTGGTGGTCCACACCAGCAGCGCGGCCCGGCCGGCCAGCGGGCCCGAGGTGAGCGGGAAGCGGACGAAGACCGAGGGGTCGACCACGGTCTCGTAGCCCTGGGCCAGCTCGTGGTCCGAGAGGCCGGTGCCGCAGCGCGGGCACCAGGGGGCGACCCGGTGGTCCTGGACCAGCAGGCCCTTGTCGAAGATCTGCTGGAGCGACCACCAGACCGACTCGATGTAGGACGGGTCCATGGTGCGGTAGGCCTGGTCGAGGTCGACCCAGTAGCCCATCCGCGTGGTGAGCTCGGTGAACGCGTCGGTGTGCCGGGTCACCGAGTCGCGGCACTTGGCGTTGAACTCGGCGATGCCGTACTTCTCGATGTCCTGCTTGCCGGAGAAGCCGAGCTCCTTCTCGACGGCCAGCTCGACCGGCAGGCCGTGGCAGTCCCAGCCGGCCTTGCGGGCGACGTGGTAGCCCTTCATGGTCCGGTAGCGCGGGAAGACGTCCTTGAAGACCCGGGCCTCGATGTGGTGCGCGCCGGGCATGCCGTTCGCGGTCGGCGGGCCCTCGTAGAACACCCACTCGGGGCGGCCCTCGGACTGCTCCAGGCTGCGCTGGAAGATCTTGTTGTCCTGCCAGAAGGACAGGATCTGGTGCTCCAGGACCGGCAGGTCCACCTGGGCGGGTACGGAGTTGTACGTGGTCATCGCGGGGTCTACCTCCGACGGATGCGTGGACAGCGTTCCGACGGAGGGACGAGACGGCAGGCCGTCCCGCGGTACCACCCTCCTTGGCCGCGATGGGGACTGCGGCCCTCTTGTTTGGGCTTGCTACCGGGTCTAATGGGCCGTCAGGCCGTTCTTCCGGTGGCTCCGGGTGATCTTCCCGCCGCGCACACCCCCGGGCTCGCACCATCCCCGGGTCGCTCCTGGCTGCGTACGTCGGTACTCGTCCCATCAGCGCCTTGCGGGCTCAGTGTATCGGGCCCCGGCAACTCCGTGTGCGCGCCCACGCGCGTGGTTAGCGGATGACGATCTGGGCACAACACGGTCAGCACTCGGGCGGGCGGCTGCTCGGGTGGGAACCCAGGGCCTTATCGGTATGTCCCATTGTGGGTGGATTCGATGGGGATTATCGTTCCGGCACCGGAGGCCGCCGGGAACCGGCGGTTCGTTTCGTTCGTAGATGAGGTCGAAGCCATGGCTGAGAAGGCAAGTGGTGCTACCGCCACTACCGCCACCAAGCGGACGCGGAAGGCCGTGGCAGGCGACTCAGGGGAGGGGACCGTGAGTACTACACGGCGGAAGACCAGCAGCAGCACCGGACGGGTGGCCGCGACCAGCCGCAAGCATGCCCCGGCGGGGAGCGGGGCGCGCGGCGCCGAGTCGGTGGACCCGGCGGAGCTGCCGGTCCGCGCCGGCGAGGAGCCCTGGACGTCGGCCGAGGTGGCCGAGCTGCACCAGGAGCTGAACGACGACGCCGACCGGCTGCGCAGCGAGATCACCGCCGCCGAGCTGGCGCTGAACGGCCTGATGCGGGACTCCAACGACGGCGCGGGCGACGACCAGGTCGACGCCGGCACCAAGAACATCAGCCGGGAGAGCGAGCTCGCGCTCGCCAACAACGCCCGGGACAGCCTGGCCCAGACCGAGCGGGCGCTGGCCCGGCTGGAGGGCGTCGGCTTCGGGGTCTGCGAGTCCTGCGGGCAGGCGGTCGGCAAGGCCAGGCTGCAGGCCTTCCCGCGGGCCACCCTGTGCGTCACCTGCAAGGCCAAGCAGGAGCGCAGGTAACGAGTCGGCCACGGGGGTCGGGCGGTACCGTACGCTCGACCCCAGTACTCGTTCACTCTCGGCAGCGGAGCGGATCATCAGCACTCCAGGCTCTCCCCAGACCCAGGACGACTCCGTCCAGCCCGCATCCGTCGAGCTCGCGGAGGACGCGGTGAGCACGTCCGAGGAGTCTCCGGGCGAGGTGCCTTCGGGCGGGTCGGCCGAGCCGGCCCGCACGGCGGCGGAGTCGGCCGCCCGGGAGGCGCTGCGGCGGCGCCGGATCGCCCTGCTGCTCGGGGTCGCGCTGCTCGCCTACCTGATCGACCTGGGCAGCAAGCTGCTGGTGGTGGCCCGGCTGGAGGGGCACCAGCCGATCGAGGTGGTCGGCGACGTGATGACCTTCCAGGTGATCAGGAACGCGGGGGCCGCCTTCGGGATGGGCCAGGCGATGACGGTGGTCTTCACCGCGATCGCCGCCTCGGTGATCGTGGTGATCTGGCGGATCGCCCGCAAGCTCTACAGCCTGCCCTGGGCGATCGCGCTCGGGCTGCTGCTCGGCGGCGCGCTGGGCAACCTGACCGACCGGCTGTTCCGCTCGCCCGAGGTGTTCCGCGGGCACGTGGTGGACTTCATCTCGGTCCAGCACTTCGCGGTCTTCAACCTGGCCGACTCGGCCATCGTCTGCGGCGGCATCCTGGTCGTCCTGCTGTCCTTCCGGGGCAGCAACCCGGACGGCACCGTGCACCAGGTGACCAAGGAGGACAAGAGCGCGTAGCGGCGGGTCCGCGCCCGGCGCGCAGGCCGTGCGGTCCGGCGGTGGCGCCGGGTCCGGCATACTCGTACGGGTGAGTACCGCAGCGCAGACCCGCAGCCTCCCCGTTCCCGACGGCCTGGAGGGTGAGCGCCTCGACGCCGCCCTGGCCCGGATGTTCGGCTTCTCCCGGACCAAGGCCGCCGAGCTGGCCGCCGACGGGAAGGTCACCATCGACGGCGTGACGGCCGGCAAGTCGGACCGCGTCATGGCCGGCGCATGGCTGGAGGTCGAGATCCCGGCCCCCGCCGCTCCCCTCCGGGTGGTCGCCGAGCACGTCGAGGGCATGCGGATCGTCCACGACGACGAGCACATCGTGCTGGTCGACAAGCCGGTCGGCGTCGCCGCCCACCCCAGCCCCGGCTGGACCGGCCCGACCGTGATCGGCGGCCTCGCCGCAGCGGGCTACCGGATCTCCACCTCCGGCGCGGCCGAGCGCCAGGGGGTCGTGCACCGGCTGGACGTCGGCACCTCCGGTCTGATGGTGGTGGCCAAGTCCGAGCGCGCGTACACCGACCTCAAGCGCCAGTTCCACGACCGGATCGTGGAGAAGAAGTACAACACCCTGGTCCAGGGCCACCCGGACCCGATGAGCGGCACCGTGGACGCGCCGATCGGCCGCCACCCCAGCTCGGACTGGAAGTGGGCCGTCACCAAGGACGGCAAGCACTCGATCACGCACTACGACCTGATCGAGGCCTACCGGGCCGCCTCGCTGCTCGACATCAAGCTGGAGACCGGCCGCACCCACCAGATCCGGGTGCACATGTCGGCCCTGCGGCACCCCTGCGTCGGCGACATCACCTACGGCGCCGACCCGACCCTGGCCAAGCGGCTCGGCCTGACCCGGCAGTGGCTGCACGCGGTCTCGCTCGGCTTCGAGCACCCCGGCGACGGCGAGTGGGTGCAGTTCGACAGCGAGTACCCCGAGGACCTGCGCCGGGCGCTCGACATCATCTCCTCGGAGAGCTGATGGCGGCCGACCTGCGGATCGCCGCCGGGGACGTCGACCTGGCGCTGGTCCGGCTGATCCGGCACGAGGTCTTCGTGATCGAGCAGAACGTCCCGGCGGAGCTGGAGTACGACGAGTACGACACCACCTCGGTGCACGTGCTGGCCCTCGCGGACGGCATGGCGGTCGGCACCGGCCGGCTGATCCACGGTGCCCAGGCGCTCGGGAAGACCGGCGTCGCCGGACGGGTGCTGCTCGGCCGGCTCGCGGTCCGCAAGGCAGCCCGGGGCACCGGCCTCGGCGCCGAGCTGGTCCGGGCGCTGGAGCAGGCCGGGCGCGAGCACGGCGGCACCGAGCTGGAGCTGCACGCGCAGGTGCAGGCGCTGGGCTTCTACGAGCGCCTCGGCTACGTCGCCGAGGGCCCGGTCTACGACGACGCCGGCATCCCGCACCGGACCATGACGCGGAAGCTCTGACGCACCGACACCTCGGACGGAACACCGGGACCGGGCGGCCTTCGGGCCGCCCGGTCCCTTTTTCTGCCCTTCCTGCTCCCTCTCCGGTGTACGCAGGGGCAGTGTTTCCGCAGAACCCCCGCAGGCGGCCCTCGTGGCTTGAGCGGCGGAGGTTTGAAATGTTTCGATGACGGCTCACACGCGCGACGAGGGCTGGGGGTCAGGTGCGCCGGTTGAGTTCGTCGGGCACCGTTCCGGCTCTGCTGGACGGTCGGGTGGAGCTGCGCCGTCCGACCGTCGAGGACGCGGACACCCTGCTGGCCGGCTCGCGCGACCCGCTGGTGCGGGAGTTCATGCAGGGCGTCCTGGCGCACCCGGACCGGGAGTCGGCGGTGCGCTGGATCACCGAGGTCGCCCCCGCGCTGTGGGCCGCCGACCGGGCCGCGTACTTCGCGGTGCTGGACGGCCCCGGGCCCGCCGTCGGCTGGGCCGAGCTCACCGACCTGCGGCCGGAGGAGGGTGCAGCCGAGGTCGCCGTCTGGCTGCTGCCCGCCGCCCGCAGTCTCCGGGTGGCCTCCTGTGCGCTCCGGCTGGTCTGCCGGTTCGGCTTCGAGCAGCTGGAGCTGGAGCGGATCGACGCCTACGCGGCGGCGGACAACATGCCCGTCCAGGTGGTCGGAGCCTTCATCGGCTTCCGCCGGGCCGGCTTCCGCCCGCAGCTCTTCCGCAGCTCCTCCACCCAGACGCTGCACGACGCCGTGTACGCCACCGTGGTGCCCGGCGAGCTCTGCTGACCACTCACCCGGCCCCACTGGCGGGGGCCCCTTCCGCTGATTGCTGATCTCCGACCCGGACGTTCTTTGGGGGCATTGTGTCGGGCACCATTCGCTTCACCGCAGGATCGCGTCAACTGGCCGTCGGCCGGATGGAGTTGACGATCGAGGAGGACGGTTCGCTGCAGGTCGCGCGGCAGCTGCCCGCGGGCGACACGGTGCGGCACGGCCGACTGGACCCGGCGGTCCCGCAGCGACTGCTGATCGCCCTGCGCGCCACCCCCGGCGCCCCCGCCGAGCAGCCGGTCGCGGACCGGGAGGCCCGGCGGCTGACGGTCGGTGAGCTGAGCTGGACCGACGGCACCGAGACCCCCGTTCCGCCGGTGGCCCGGCTGCTGGAGGCGCTCGCCGTCCAACTGCTCCAGCCGCTGGAGTACGGCCAACTCCCGCTCGCCGTGGTCGAGTCGGCGATCGTAGAGGAAGCCGCCGACGCGGTGCTCCCGGCCGCCGCGATCGGCACCGTGGACGGCCTGCCCGCCTATGCGCTGGCCGAGGGCGGCCAGGGCTTCGACCTCGGCCGGCTGCCCGACGGCGGTTCGCTGGGCGGCTCCGACGGCGAGGCCGGCCTGCTGCCGAGCGCGGTCGCGCTCGGGGTGGTGGACGGCCGGGAGCTGTTCGCGGTCGGCGCCGCCGACGGTGCGGTGCAGGTCTGGGACGCCGCCGACGGCACGCTGGTGCACGGGACTTCGGGCGGCGAGGGCGCACAGGTGGTGGCCGCCGGGCTGGTCCAGGGCGTCCCGCTGGTGTTCTCCGGCGGCCGGCGCGGCGAGGTCCGGGCCTGGCGGGCCGAGGACGGCAAGGGCCTGGGCCTGCTGGATCTCGGTGGCGAGGGTGCCCGGGCGATCCTGCACGCCCGGTGCGCCGGGGTCGACCTGGTGGTGGCGGCCGCTCCGGACGGCACCGTCCGGGTCTGGGACGCCGGCGCGGGGGTCCGACTCCACCTGCTGGTCGGCCACTCCGAGCCGGTCACCGCGCTCGCGGTGCTCCCGCTCGGCGAGCAGGCCCTGCTCGCCACCGGCGGACAGGACCGGGACATCCGGCTCTGGGACCTGGCCACCGGCCGCGAGGTCGCGCTCTTCACCGGCCACTCGGCCACCGTCACCGGCCTGACCTTCACCGAACTGGACGGCCGCCCGGTGCTGGCCTCGGCCGCACTCGACAACACGCTGCGCACCTGGGACGTCTACGCGGAGACGGCGCTCGGCGGGCGTCCGGCCGGCGGCAGCTGGCTGACCGCGCTGGTCACCGTCAAGGTCGGCGGCCAGGAGCTGCTGGCCAGCGGCGACGAGCACGGCCGGATCCGGCTCTGGGAGACCAAGGGCGGCCGGCCGGTGGGCAGCTACGAGCCCGAGCGGGCGGACGGCACCGGCCCGGTGCCGGTCAACGCGCTGGCGGTCGGCGACCTGTACGGACGCCCGGTGCTGGTGGCCGGCTACGGCGACGGACGAGTCCGGCTCTGGGACGCGGCGGCCAGGACCGAGCTGTACGTCCTGGACTCCGACGGCGGCCCGGTCGGCTCGGTGGCGGTGCTGCCGGTCGTGGGCGAACCGGTGCTGGTCTGCGGCACGGTGGCCGGCGCGGTGCGCTGCCACCGGCTCAGCGACGGCGTGGCACTCTCGGTGCCGACACCGCACACCGGCCCGGTCACCGAGCTGCTGTTCGGCGAGCCGGTGCCCGGTACGGCGGCCGTCCTGGTCTCCGGCGGCGCGGACGGCACGGTCCGGATCAGGAACGCCCGGGACGGCGTCCCGCTGCGGCAGTTGGCGGCCCATCAGGACGGCGTGACCGCGCTGGCGATCGGCGAGGTGAGCGGGCGTCGGGTGCTGGCCAGCGCGGGCCGGGACCGTACCGTCCGGCTCTGGGACCTCGACGGCGGCCAGGCCGGACCGGTGCTGACGGGCCTTCGGGAGTCGGCCGAGAAGCTGGCCGTCGGCGCCCTGGACGGCCGGGCCGTGGTGCTGGCCGGCTGCGCGGACGGTTCGGTGCTGGGCTGGGACGTGGTCGGCGGTCAGGCCGTCGCCGACCTGCCCGGCGGCACCGCCGCGGTCCGCTCGCTGATCTGCCAGGACCTCGACGGCGAGGTGCTGGTGGCGGCCGGCGACGCCGGTTCGACGCTCCGGCTCTGGCACCTGGCCAGCGGCGCGCTGGTGAACGAGGCGCCGTTGGACCGGACCCCGTTGGCGATCGCGTTCGGTGCGGCGGGTCTGTACGTGGTGGGCCCCGGTGGTGCGTTGACGCTCTGAGCGTCGTGGTTCGTTTTCGGTTCGTTTCGGTTGGTTCTCTCGGAAGTCGCTTGGGGGTTGGGATACATGGCAGCGGATTCGTTCAGCATCGACCTGGCGGAGGTCGAGACCTCCGCCACGATGATCCAGCGGATGCACGACGACCTCGAGGAGGCGTTCATCAAGCTGGACACGTTGGTGAAGACGATCAACAAGGAGATCTACGGGACCGACCTGGTCGGCCAGTCCCTGGGCGGGAAGACCGCGTCGGTGATCGGGCTGGCGGAGCAGCAGGAGAACACCCTCAAGGGCTTCAAGGCGTTCCTGGACAACACCGCGAAGGTGGCGGCGAACCTGAAGATGATGAGTGGTGGTCACCGGGACACCGACTCCGATCACGCGGACACGTTGAAGAACCTCGAGATCGACATCCCGCTGCCGCCCGCGCCGTCGACGGGCACCGGGCCGGGGTACGTCTCGCCGACCAAGGGTCCGAACCTGGACTACAACCACCACAGGACGCCTGATCCGTCGGCCGCGCCGCCGCCGCGGGGTCCTCGCGGGCCGCTGCTGACCTGAGGCCGTCCGGGCCTTCCGTGATCGTTTTGTGCAACTGTCCCGTGCAACCGCCCCGTGCTACAGCGTCGACCAGGAAACGAGTGACCAACGGTGAAGAAAGAGCTGCCTCCTGAGCTCGCGGACGTGCTCAAGACCTTGCACAGCAACGCGGACGGCGGGGATGTGCAGTTCCCCGACGGCAACGAGGAGCGGATCAACGACCTGGCGGCGGCGTGGAAGACGTTCAACGACGTCGCCGACATCCGGATCCGGACGATCTGGGCGCACGCCCAGCGGGCGTGTGAGCACATGTCCGGTGAGGCGGCGGAGAGTTACGAGCGTTACCTGCAGAAGTTCGGGGTCGGTGAGGGTTCGCACGCGGGGACGATCCTGACGGCCGGGAAGATGGTCGAGGCGCATCTGCGGGGTGCGGCGGCGGCGATCACCGACACCAAGACGACGATGATCAACCAGCTGGAGTACGCGAAGAAGTACATCGAGCAGAACCCGGCGGGCAAGAAGGAGGACATCGCCAAGTCGGCGGGTGTGAAGTCGGCGGTGGAGGCGTATCACGCGTACGTGAAGGACGTCACCGGCAGTGTCGACACGATGCTGAAGGCCGGTGCCGATCACGGTGCGGCGACGGATGCGGCGACGCAGATCGCCAACCTGGCGGGTGGGAAGACGCCGCCGCCGGGTGGGCCGACGCCGCCGCCGACGGGTATCGACTCGGCGCCGCCGCCCGGTGCGGGTGGTGGCGGGGCCGGTGCCGGTGGTGGCGGCGCCGGTTCGGGTGCCGGTGGCGGCGGTGCGGGTGGTGGCGGTGCCGGCGGGGGTGGCGGTGGTCCGAAGCCGAAGCCGTACACGCCGCCGAAGGTGGCGCCGTACAAGCCGCCGGCGATCAAGAACCCGTACGTCGGTGGCAACGGTCTGGGTCCGGACGGGAAGCCGCTGTTCAAGCCGGCGGTGCAGCCGCCGGGTCTGAACCTGGCCGGTCACCCCGGGTACAAGGGGCTGGGCGAGGGCTCGACGCTGACGCCGTACGCGGGTTCCGGTGGCGGCGGTGCGGGCGGCGGCGCCGGTGGTGGCGTGGGCGGCGGCAGTGCGTTCGGCGGCGGCATGCCGGGTGCCGGGAGTTACGGGCGCGGCGGCGGGCTGGCCGGGGCCGGCGGGGCCGGTGCGGGTGCTCGTGGCGGCGCTGCCGGTGGTGCCCGCGGTGGCACGGCGGGCGGCGCGGCGGCGGGGGCCGGGGCGGGTCGTGGCACGGCCGGTGCGCCCGGTGCGGGTGCGATGGGCGGTGGCGCGGGTGGCGGCAAGGGCGCCGGCGGTGCCGGTGGCAACCGTTTCCTGCGGCCGACCCGGCTGGGCTCGGAGGAGGAGAAGGAGAAGCGCCGCCGCGACCGTGGGGTCGTCGGCGGGGAACAGGTCGACCATGAGGCCGGTGACCCGCATTTCGAACGGATGCGGCGTCAGTGGCTGGATGAAGCTCGTGGGGGCTCGTCCAGTGAGGCCGCCGCGGCGGCTGCGGCGGCTGCCGCGGCCCAGCCGGCGGTGGGCGGTAGTGGCGATCTGATGGCCCAGTTGGCCGGCGCGCTGCTGGGCGCCGAACCGGCTGAGGCCGAGGCCGGGGTGGCGGCGGGCGGAGCTGTGACCTCCGCCGACGCCCCGGCCGCATCGACCGGTGGGACGCCTGCCCCGGAAGGGACGGCCACCGCCCCGCCGGCTCCCGCGCCGGAGGAGGAGTACCTCGACCGGGCGCGTTCGGTGGCCGAGCGGCGGGGGCGTCCCGACGAGGAGGGCCAGGTCACCGAGGCCCCGGCGCCCGTCGTGGAGCCGGCGCCGATCCGGCAGGAGGGCGGGTACGACGTGCCGAGCCCGTTCCTGCGTGCGGCGTTGACCCGGATCGCCGCCGGTGGCGGTGCCGAGGGTGGTGGCCCGCCCCGGCCGTGACCTGGATCCGGTTTCCCTGAGACCGGGCGGCGGAGGACCTCCAGCCCTCCGCCGCCCTTCCTTTTTCGCCCAGCACCCGTACCACACCGACCTGATGAGGGACCGTCATGGAAGAAGAGCCGAAGTTCCGGCCGGTTGAACAGGTTGGGACACCGCTGCGCCGGGCTGTGATGGAGCCTCAGGCCGCGCCGCTGTGGGGTGGTGGGGAGGACGTGATCCCGGCCGAGCGGTCGTACGAGCGGCTGACGCCCGTTCAGGAGGCGGCGGAGCCGTTGTTCACGCCGGTGGAGCGGTCCTCGGAGCGGTTGATGCCGGTGCAGGAGGCGGCGGAGCCGTTGTTCAGCCCGGTGGAGCAGTCGGCCGAGCGGATGATGCCCCGGCAGATGCACACGATGGCGGCGCAGGACCCGTTCGGGACGGTGACGGAGGCGCGGTCGAGCGCGGCCGGGGCACCCGACGGGACGTTCCCCGCCACGCGGGTCGGGGGCTTCGCACCGGACGGGACCACCCCCGCCATGCAGGTGGGTGTGCCTGCGGGGGAGGGGGTGACGGCGGTGCCCAAGTCCGGCTCCGACCGGACGTTTCCCGCGATGCAGGCGGGTGTGCCTGCGCGTGACCTGGAGACGGCGGTGCCCAAGTCCGGCTCCGACGGGACGATCCCCGCGACGCAGATGGATGCCCCTTCGGGCGACGGGGTGACCTCGGCGCTGAAGGTCGGCGCCGACAAGGTGGTCCCCAAGCAGGCCGGGTCGGCCAGTTCGCCGAGCGGCGGCGCGGGCGCCGGGTTCGTCGCCATCCCCGACCAGTACCGGGCCGCCGCCGGACCGGTGCTGGGTGTGGCCGACCAGCTCAAGGAGACGTACACCAGCCTGAGCGGCTACCTGCACGGCATGGGCGCCAACGCGCCCTGGGGCAACGACGACGACGGCAAGACCTTCGCCAACGGCGAGGACGGGGAGCCGGGTTACCTCGGCAACGAGAGGGACATCCTCGACGGTCTGAAGCTGCTCCCGGAGATCGTCGAGCGGATCGGCAAGATCCTCAAGGGCCTGGGCGACAGCTACGACAGCTCCGAGGACTTCAGCCTCGGCGCGATCGGCAAGCCCGAACTCCCGACCCCCGGAACAGGTCAGCCGGACACGGTGCTGCGGGACATCGCCAACGGCAAGCTCAACGGAAGGCACTGAACCACCATGGCTGTCGAACTCCCCGAGCCCCTCCAGTGGGTCCTGCTCCTGCTCGCCGGTACGCGGTGGCCGGAGGGTGACGAGGACCTGATGCGGGACATGGGCCGTCGTTGGCGGGCTACTGCCGAGGCTCTGGACGAGGCCGGCCGGGCTTCGGACGCGGCGGTGCGACGGGCGCTCGACGGCCAGCAGGGCTCCGCCGCCGAGGCGTTGGAGAAGGACTGGAACAAGCTGGTGCTGCCGGCGGACGGGTCCAAGCCCGGTTTCTTCCCCGGGATGGTGAAGTCCTGCAACGCGATGGCCGACAGCCTGGAGGCGATGGCCAACTCGACTGAGACCGCGAAGATCTCGATCGTGGCGCAGCTGGGCATTCTGGCGTTCGAGATCGCCACGGCGGAGGCCGCCGCCCCGGTCACCGCGGGTGCGTCGATGGCGGCGATCGCGCCCGCCATCCAGGTCAGCAAGATGACGGTCCAGCAGATCCTGAAGAAGCTGGCGAAGGAGATCATCGAGTACGCGTTGAAGGAGGCCTTCCAGGAGGTCGCCATCAACCTGCTGGCCCAGTCCATCCAGTTGGCGTCGGGCAACCGTAAGGAACTGGACGGCAAGGAGCTCGGTATGAGCGCCGCCGGCGGCGCCATCGGCGGCGCGGCGGGCGGCATGATCGGCAAGGGCCTCGGTGCGGCCGGCGGCAAGCTGATCGGCAAGAAGATGGACACCCTCCCGGCCCAGATGGTCGAGGGTGCGCTGACCGATGTCGGTGCGGACGTGGTGACCCAGCTCGCCCTGACGGGTGAGGTGGACGGCTCGGGCCTGGGCGGCTCCGCCCTGAGCGGCGCGGGCAGCCCGGCCATCATGCGCGGCGCGTCCGCCGTGAAGGGGAAGTTCAACTCCTCGGACATCCCGGATGCGTCCGACTTCGCGGGCGGCTCCGACGCCCCGGGTTCCAGTGGCTCGGGTTCCGGCAGTTCCGGCAGTTCCACCGGCTCGGGCTCGTCGGGCAGCTCCGACTCCTCGGGCTCCAGCGGTTCGAGCGATTCCCCTTCGTCGAGCTCCACCGGCTCCAGCAGTTCGGGGGCTTCGGGGGGTTCCGGCTCTTCCGGATCGACCGCCTCCGGTGGTTCGGGTAACTCCAACTCCTCGGGCTCCAGCAGCTCCGGTGGTTCGGGTAACTCCAACTCCTCGGGCTCCAGCGGCTCCCATGGCTCCGGCAGTTCCAGCAAGTCCGATGGCTGGGACGACTCCGGTTCGTCCGGTTCGAACGGCTCCGGCGGTCCCAGCAGGTCCGACGGTTGGGAGGGCTCCAACTCCCCCGGCTCCAATTCCTCTGATACGCCCAGCAGTTCGAACTCCGACGGATCCGGCGGCCCGAGCAAGCCCGACTCCCATGGGGACACCGCTTCGGGCAACCAGCCCAACCTGTCGGATGTCGGCAGCGACGGGCACAACATCCGTCAGAACTACTCCGAGGGCACCACCCCCGACACGAACGGCAACTCCGGCAACCATTCCAACCTGTCGGATGTCGGCAGCGACGGGCACAACATCCGTCAGAACTACTCCGAGGACACCCCCCGGACCTTCTCCGCCAACCGGGACGCCGTCACTCCGACCCACGACACCACCCCGTACCAGGGCCCGACCCCCACCCGTGGCGAGACGTCCCCACAGCTCACCCCGTACGAGCCACCGACCCAGCGCACCCCGGACAGCACCCCGGACCCGACGCCCACGCCCCGGACGGCACCCACGTCCGACGGTCCGCCCGCCGGTGTGCCGCATCAGCGTCAGGCTCCGGACACCGACCAGAACGACCAGCCGGCGGGCACCCGTGTCGCCGGTGTCGGAACCATCGGAACGCGGACCGCACCGTCGACCCCGGGCTACGCACCCAGCCCCACCGCAGACTTCACGCCCCCGCAGGTCACCCCCGACGCTCCGGCCCAGCCGGGAGCACCGGCCCCGCAGCACACCGCGCCCGGCGCCGGGCCGTCGACGGCCCGTCCGACCGGCCCGCAGCCCACGGCCCAGCCGTCCCGCCCGGTCGGCACGAACTCCGCTGAGCCTCCGGTGAATCCGGCCAACACCCTGGGAAACAGGCCGGGCGCCGTCCCTCCCAGCACGGACACGGACACGGATCCGGACGCCTCGCCGGACGCACCGCTGACCGAATGGTCGCAGTCGCTGCCTCCCACCGGCACGGTTCCGGACAAGGACGCCATGGCGGAGTACGGGCGGATCCTGGGGATGGAGCCGAATCAGCTTCCCCAGGTCATGGTCTTCGCACCGACCGGCGCCACGGCGTCCACCCCCTTCTCCCAGTACTCGTCCGGAGTGGTCAACCTTCCGCTGACCGAGGCCGGTCACCGGCTCAACCTCTCGCTCCTCAGCGGTGGTCCCGAGATCGGGAACACCGCTGACGCGACCCAGACCCTCACCGGTCTGGGCGGAGGTGCCTACGTCGCGAGCATGGATGGCCGTCCCGAGGCACTGGCGATCAACCAGACGGTGGACCCCGATCACCCCGATAACCGCGACGGCTGGACGCAGGAGGAGGTGATCCAGCACGAGCTGGGACACCATCAGCAGGTCCTGGACGGTTTCGACATCGATCCGAGGACGAACAACGTCACGTTGATCGAATACCACAACATCCTCACCAACGAGGCCAGGTTCGATCGGCCGAACCCTCGGGTCTTCTATGTCGGAGCCGATGGGCAGGGCAACCTCCAGCTCGACCAGAAGACGAGCATCGAGCTTGCTCTCGGCATCAATCCGCCCGCACGGCTCGCCCCGGCGGGTTACTGGGATGCAGCGGTGCAGCTGCCTAAGAATCCCAACGAGCAACGGATGTTCGACGGCATCACGGCCGCTCTCGGGGCCCCGCCGTACGCGGGTACGCCGGCAGCCGACAAGGTTGGGGCGAAGGCTCGGAAGAACTTCGCCAAGGCGTACCTTCAGACGTACGCAACGAAGCATCCAAGGGAGCGGCCGCCTGCTCCGGAGCCCTCGATGCCGCCCCCGCCGGGTAACGGGCCGGGCCATGGTCATGGTGGTCCCCCGCTGCCGCCGCCTCCGCCGCCGGGTGGTGGCGGCCCGTCGGGTCCCCCGCTGCCGCCGCCTCCGCCGCCGGGCAACCGGCTCGGTGGTCCGCCGCCGCCGCCCCCGCCGCCGGGAGGTGGTGGCCCGTCGGGTCCTCCGCTGCCGCCGCCTCCGCCGCCGGGCAACCGGCTCGGTGGTCCGCCGCCGCCGCCCCCGCCGCCAGGTACCGGTGCCTCGGCGAGGTCCTTCGGGCCAGTGGGCTCACGGACCGATGGCAGCTCCGCGGTCTCGCGGTCCGCACCGTCGGCCCCTGGCAGCACCGGCACGCCGCCTGCACCGTTCGGTGACGCTCCGTCGGGTACCCGTTCGATCGACCATGCCACCGACCAGCCGCACAGTGGCGTCTCGGATACGGGGTCCCCCGCGCCGTCCACCGAGTCCGATCCGTCGTACCGGCCCGCGACCGACGGACGGCCGCAGGGAAGCCCGGGCGGTCTGGTCGATCCGTCGGATCTCGACCACCAGCGGATCAACAACGCGGTCCCGCACGGCCCGGACGGCCGGCCGCAGGTGCACCCGGACCCGAACAGCGGGAACTGGCACGCGAGCATCAACGGCGACGGCCCGCGTACTCCCGGCCGTAACAACAACTGCGTCGACGTGGCCCTCGCCGCCGTCGACACCTACTCCGGCCACCCGACGGCCGCAGCCTCGCGTACCTCCGACCTCGACGACGCCGGGCGCCCGTCCAACCTGGGCGAGCGGAACGGACGCGACCGGATCGAGAATTCCCTGGGCGCCAAGTTCTCGGACTACGGCGACGGCTCCGCTGCCTTCAACCGGCTGGAGAACAAGCTCCGTCAGAGCGGCCACGGTTCCCAGGCGGTGATCATCACCTCCGACACGGACGGCCGGTCCCACGTCTGGAACGTCGTCAACCACAACGGCAAGATCACGTACATCGACGCCCAGACCGGCCACCGCTCCGACAAGCCACTGCACAACGGCGAGAACGGCGTCTTCGCCATCCCGCTCGATCCCGACCGCAAGCCCAGCGACGTGGCGCCCGACGCCACGGACCGACCGTCCAGCGAGCCCGGTCTGCTGGAGGACGCCGCCGATGACGACTTCGACTACGACAACTACGACTACGACCGGTACGACGAAGAGGTCGAGTACGACGACAGCGACGGCGACAGCCAGAGTGACGACGAGGTCGAGTACAGCGACAGCGACCAAGAGGTAGAGCACAGCGTTCAAGAGGCTGAGCACGGCGATGACGAGAGCGACTCTCCGAACCACGTGGAGGAGGGCGATCCCTCCCTGTCCGAGTTCCAGCCGGCGAAGGACGGGATTCAGAAGCTGGACCACAAGACGATCTTCTATCACGCCGGTGCCACGGCGAAGACCGACAAGCTCAAGGATGGGAAGTTCCCCGACAGTTCCATCCGGAAGGCAGAAGATCGTCACTGGTTCGGGTTCTACAGCGCTTCGTCACCGAACGATGCCACCGGCTACATGGACTGGCAGATCGCCGAGGACGTCGCGGGCCTCAAGAAGGCCAGGATGGAGCCCAAGAACGAGCTCAACCGGCTCACGGACCAGGGCGCCCCGCTGGAGCAGATCCGGGCTGCCCAGAAGCAGATCGTGAAGCTGGACGCGCAGATCGAATTCAGGGAGGAGCTTCGGACCGAGGGGCGCTACAACCCCATGGGCAAGAAGAAGGCGACTGACTACGAGCTCCTTGACGTGCAGCTCCGCCCGGACAAGGACGGTTTCGACCTCGTCACCTTCGACAAGGCGACGTGGAACAAGAAGTCCCCGGAGCGGGAGCAGGTCATCTGGGAGGAGACGGGCAAGCGCCTCGGAAGGACGGATTGGCCTCCCCACGACCCGTCGATTCCGCTGCTGGAGAGGCTCGGAAACGAAGGCGTCGCCGTGGTCGGCCCCAGCGCTCAGGAGTCGGGCCAGGCTCCCCGGTTCGAGATGGTCACCCCGTACAGCCTGATGGACCGGATGGTCCTGGCCCCCGACCCCGTGCAGCCTGTGACGGACGGTTACGGCTTCCAGCTCAGCGAGCAGCAGCTCAAGGAGATGGACGAGCACCGGAAGAGGATCGCGGAGCCGGCCGGTACCGATCTGGGGGAATCGTCCAGCTCAAACAGTGCGCCGAACGATCAGGACGGCCCGACGGACGGTCAGGACCAGGGCCAGGACCAGGAACACGAGCAGGACCAGGACCAGGAACACGAGCAGGACCAGGACCAGGACCAGGACGGACCGGACGCACCGGAAGGGCCGCTGACGACCGAGCACTCGCTCGCGGCCGACCCGAAGACCTTCTTCACCGACAACCTGGTCTTCACCAATGTCGACGCCGGCCTGGTCCTGCGCCATGGAGACCAGTTCAGCTCGTCCGAGCGGGCGAACCTCCAGAAGCTGGTCGACGGACAGACGAACCACTGGTTCACCATGGTCCCCGACCCGGTGCGGAGCACCGCCGACAAGCCGGCTTATGTCCTCACCCCGGCGTTGGAGAAGTACGCCGAGGTCAACAGCGAGATCCGCACGCTGATCGGGAACAGGCCGCTGCCTCCGGCGGGCCCTGACGCCGACTACCTGCAGTCCGGGTACATCCCGTTCAAGGTCGGGGCGCCGGCCACGGTGACCGGTTCGGACGGGGTCCAACGGATCGACCTGGGCAAGATCGGGCACGCCGACATCCCGCTGTCCGGCGACGGTACTTCGGGGCCGTCGAAGCTCGTCGTCACACCCACGATGAACGGGTGTGCCCTCGCCGTGACGCCGAGTGCCCGGCCGGGGCACATCACCGCCTGGCACTACCAGTCGCCGAACGGCAACGTGGCCAACACGAAGGCCGCCCTGTTCCGGCGCGACCAGCGCCCCACCGACTGGTTCGGCTGGGAGGAGTACGAGAGCGCGGACACCGGGGACAGCGACAAGACCAAGACCTTCGAGGTGACCAACACCCTCTGGCAGGACAGCGACGGTGGCTGGCACATCGTCAGCCAGGAGAACCGGGAGGACAAGGACAACGAGCAGGTGAGCACGGTCCGGACCCGTCCGCTGAAGCTCACCCCGGGGACCGAGGGCGACCAGGCCGCGCAGGTGGCCCGGATCTATGCGGGCTTGGCGCAGAAGGAACTGGGCGAGTTCGACCGGGCCGCGACGAAGCTGCTCGCGAAGCCGTACTGGACCCCGGCGGGGAAGCAGGAGGTGGCGGACCAACTCGGCATGTTCCGGCAGCAGATGGAGGCCCAGCGCGACGCACTCCGGACGATGGCGGGCATGGACTCGACGGCGCCCTTCACCGGGAGCAACCCGGTGGCGATGCCGCCGCAGCAGCCGGTCGGGTCCCCGCAGCAGACGCCGGGGAACCAGCGGGTGCCCACCACCTTCGCCGACCTCGAGAGTCTCGCCGCCCAGGCGAAGCAGCGCCGGACCGCGGTCGTGGAGGACACCAAGGCGATGCTGTCGGCCCAGGTCGTGGCCGGTCTGGGCAACGACTGGAAGCAGGCCGGCGAGCGCCAGCAGACGGTGGACGATCAGCTCAAGTGGTTCACCCCCGAGGACCGGTGGCTGGACCAGCTGACGGCCGAGGTGACCGCCCACCCCGCAGCGCACGACGCCCCTGCGGAGTACCGCCCGGCCACGGCCTACCGGCCGAGCGGTTCGGACGGGCTGATGCAGCCGACGGAGGCCGATCAGGCCCGGATCGACGGTGCGGTGCCGCGCGTGGACGGGGCACCGGTGGTGCACCCGAGCCCGTACGAGGGTGGCTGGATCGGTGCTGTCAACGGCGACGGTCCCACGGCCCCGGGGCGCGGGAACAACTGCGTCGACGTCGCGCTCTCCATCGTCGACACCTACCTCGGGCGCCCCACGGCGGCCGCCCCCCGTACCCCGCCGTCACCGGGTGGCGAGGCGGGCGGCCGCGACCGGATCGAGAGCTCCCTCGGCGCGAAGTTCGCCGACCTCGGGAGCGGCCGGGAGGCGTTCGACCGACTGGAGTCGACGCTCCGGCAGAGCGGCCACGGCTCCCAGGCCGTCATCATCACCACCGACGCCGACGGACGCGCCCACGCCTGGAACGCGGTCAACCACAACGGCCAGGTCACGTACATCGATGGCCAGACCGGTCAGCGCAGCGACCAGCCCCTGCACAGCGGCGACGAGGGCGTCTTCGCCATCCCCCTCGACCCCGACCGTGCCCCGATCACCCCCGACCACCACACCCCCGACTCGACCCACAACCGCACGGCCCCCGAACGTCCTGGCGCGACCTCGCACGTGAATCCGCCCGGTCGATCCGCCGCCCTCACCTTCCCCCGGCTCGACACGCCGCCGGGGCCACCCCTGCCCGACGGGCCCGAGCGGAGGGAACGCGTCCGGGCCAACACGGAAGTGACCAAAGTCATGCTTCACCTGGAGTCCTTCATGAGGCAGGCCGCTGGTCTGCCGGTTCCCGGCAGCATGACCATGCTCGACGGCCACCCCCTGCCGTTCCTCCAGGACGTGCCCCAGGGGGCGGATCTGCCCGAGGCGGAGAGGCTGGGTTGGGAGGAGAACGGCGTCCTGAAGCTGGGCCGCGATCGGGACAACCCGGATGTCACCTTCAACCCGGCCACAGGCGAGTTCACCACCAGGCTCGACCCGACCACGCTGAACGACCGTTACTACCAGTTCGCCGGCAAGGCACGGGACCTGGTCCAGTACGGTCTGCGCCGCACCGGTGACACCAGCATGCAGCAGCACGCCGCGCTTCCCCCCAAGGACTTCCTCAGGGAGTACGGGCTCACCAGGCCGGAGTCACAGGCCTACTGGCAGGCACAGGACGCCCGCGTCAGCGAGTTGGACGCCTCCGCCAAGAGGTCCGTGCGCGAGCGCCCGAAGCTGCTGAACGCGGGGGATGTGGACGGGCTGCTGATGGGGCAAGTGACAGGAGCGGGTGAGCAGGCCGGAGCATTGCTGGGGAAGTACGACGGGTTCGTCCTCGGTGAGAACCACAACGATCAGGCGACCTGGACGTTCCTTGCGGAGCAGATGCCAGCGCTCAGCAGGAGCGGAGTGAAGACGGTGTACCTGGAGCATTTCCGGGACGACGCGCTTCAGGACGAGTTGAACCAGTTCATGAGCAGTACCGACCCCCGCCCGCGGGACCCGCTCGCCCTCGCCATTTCCAGGCACGAGCGGACCTACAAATTCAAGGCGGACTCTGTCCTGAACACGATCGTCGCCGCCCGTACCAACAGGATCGGCGTTCAGCTGGTCGACGGCTTCCCTGCCCGGATGCCGCCGCAGCCCCCGGACCGCGCTCCCATTCCGCAGGGCGAGGTGAAGCCGGAGATCTACCGGCGCACCAAGCGGATGAACTCCTACACGGTGGATGTGATCGACAGGCACCAGAAGAAGTCCGGCGTCGGCGCCAAGTACGTGGTGGTGCTGGGCTCCGCTCACGTCGGTGAGCACAAGGGGCAGTTGTCCGAGGGGATGCGCGGAAAGCTGGGGATCCGGAAGTCGGCCGTCCCGGGGGTTGCCGAGGCGCTCGGTGTGCCAGGCGTTGCATTCGTTCGCGAAGGCAACGGGGACACCGTGGTCGAGCCGCTGAACCTCCACCAGATACCGCGGCGTCCGTAGGGCCCGTGACGACGGTGTGCTCTCAGGTGCCCTCCCCCGTGCGGATGCGGGGGAGGGCACCTGGGTGGTGGTCGCGGAGGTACCCGAGCAGGTGCTCGCGGACCTCGAAGCGGAGGGCGGCGGCGTCGTCCGGGGTGCGGGCGGTCATGGTGGCTCGGACGACGATGGTGCTCGGGGTGGTGTCGGTGACCTGGAGGGCCCATTCGGTGGCGTCCCAGAGCGGGTTCGTGCTGAGGAACTCGTGCAGGGCGGCGCGGAGTTCGGGCACGGGCGTGGTGTGGTCGAGGTGGAGCAGGACGGCGCCGAGCAGGCCGGGGTCCTTGCGGGTCCAGTTCTCGAAGGGCTTGCTGACGAAGTAGGAGGTCGGGACGATCAGGCGGCGGTAGTCCCAGAGGCGGATCACCAGGTAGGAGAGGGTGATCTCCTCGACGGTGCCCTGCTGACCCTCGACCATCACCGTGTCGCCGAGCCGGACGGTGTCGCCGAAGGCGATCTGGAGCCCCGCGAAGAAGTTGCCGAGGGCGCTCTGGGCGGCGATGCCGGCCACGATGCCGATGATGCCCGCCGAGGCCAGCAGGCTGGCGCCGATGGTGCGCATGGCCTGGAAGGTCAGCAGCATCACGGCGACCGTGACGACGGCGACCAGGGCGCTGACCACCCGTCGGGTCATCCCGAGCTGGGTCCGCACCCGCTGGACCCGGGCGGGGTCGTCGGCGACCGCCGCGTACCGGGCGAAGAACGCCTCCAGCAGGGCGGCCACGATCCGGATGGCCAGCCAGCCGACGCCGGCGAGCAGGGCCAGCAGGATCACGTGGTGGGCGTCGTCGCCCTTGAGGTCGAAGAGCCGCTCGATCGGCCGGGTGCCGATCAGCAGGCTGCAGCAGACCACGAGTTGGAGCGGGACGCGACAGCGCCGGAGCAGGGCCCAGACGGGGGCCTCGGGGTGCCGTCCGGCCACCCGTTGCAGCACCTGGTCCGCCACCCAGCCGACCGCGAGGGTGACCAGGACGACGACGAGCAGCGTGACGAGCGGCCAGAGCACGGGCACACCTCCACCAGGGCAGGGGCGGTTTGCGCCCTGATGTGACGGTATGTCGATCGGCGGTCTTCGGCGCGGAGCCCCGGCGGCGGGGCGGAAATCCGGGTGCGTTCCGGGGTGTCGGCATGATGGGGTCGTCCGTCATGGACGACCTGGTGACTGACCTGCTGACCGCCCGGCTGCTGCTCCATCCGATGACCGTCGCGGAGGCCGAGCAGGTGGTGGCGGGCGAGAACGGGGGAGCCGCCTGGGCACCCGGATACCCCGATGCGGGGGACCTGTCCGGGGCTCGGCGGTTCCTCAACACCTGTGCGGAGAGCGGTGATCCGCAGCCGTTCGGCGCGTACGAGATCCGGCGGCGCGAGGACGGTGTGGTCGTCGGCGGCCTGGGGTTCCACGGGGCCCCGGACCGGACCGGCACGGTGACGATCGGCTACGGCCTGGTCCCGTCGGTGCGGGGGCAGGGGTACGCGACCGAGGCGGTGCGTGCGCTGCTGGCCTTGGCGCGCTCGCGGGGCGTCGCCGCGGTGGAGGGTGACACCGACCTGGGCAACGTCGGGTCGCAGCGGGTCATGACGGCGGTGGGGATGCGGCTGGTCCGGGAGGACGAGCGGCTGAAGTACTACCGGATCGGCTGGGACCGCTCTGGTGGCTCCGACGGCTGAGCCGGACGCCGGTGGACGGCGTCCGGCTCAGGACCGGGCTCAGAGCAGGCCGTGCCACATCTGTTCGGTGACGACGGTCCACCAGGTGGTGTCCTTGCGGAAGGCGTCGGGGTCGATCTCGGCGAGGCCGGTCTGCAGGGCGGCCAGGGCGGTGCCGGCGTCCTTGGGGTCGAGGCCGCTGAGGGTGGGGCGGGTGGTGGCGAGCAGCGCGAGGCTGCGGATGTAGGCGGAGACGGAGCTGTTGACGAAGCGTCCGCTGCCGGTGCGGGGGTGGACGGCCCAGACGGAGCCGGCTTCGTCGCCGGTGGTCTGGACGGCGATGGCGCAGAGGCCGTCGGTGCCGATCCGGGTCCAGCCCGCGAGGACGTCCAGGGTTGCCGCCTCGACGGGGGAGCCGGCCGCCGTGAGGTGGGTGCGCAGGTCGGCGAAGAGGCCGCCGGCGGGCGGGGTGTCGTGCCGGTCGGCGGTGAGGAACAGCGGCAGGTCGGCGGGCAGGCCGGCCCAGGTGAGGGTGGAGCGGGTGCTCTCGGGCAGGGCACTGGCGGCGAGGTCGTCGGCGTCGTAGCGGATCACCTCGCCGAAGGCGGCGGGGAGTTGACGCCCGAGCGCGACGTCGCGGACCGGCTCGGCCGCGGTGACCGACCCGGGTGCGGGCACGGGGACCGGGTTGGGCCTGGTGGCGGGCCGGGTCCGCTCGACGAGCGCGGCGATGCCCTCGGCGCGCTCGGCGGCGGTGATCCCGTACGGGTGGTCGAACGTGACGGCGGCGGTGGGGAAGTGTTGCTCCAGCAGGGCGGCGCCGTAGCCGCCGGGCAGGGTGGCCGGGCGCAGCGCGGTGTGGATGGTGCGCACGGCGTCGGCGGCCACACCGCGGCGCGACAGTTCGGCCACCAGTTGGTGCTCGACCGGGGGGCGCCCGGGAGCGGAGGTGAGGTCGAGGACGGTGTCCTCGCCGGTGCTGGGGTGCGGGTAGGTCGCGGTCAGGGTGTTGCCCGGACCGGTGGCCGGGCGGCTGCGCTCGCGGTACGCCTCGATCACCTCGTCCACCGGGATCGAGGACCACACGCTCAGCGCACCGCTCTGACGGTCGATCACCCCGCACGCGTCACCCAGATCGGCCGGAGGACGCCGCTGCCCGGTGACCGGGTCACGTTCCAACGGCGCCGGAGCCGCCCACACCACCCACCCCAGATCGAACTCCCGGAAACGCACCTCACGCTGCGCGCCGCCGCTGCCGTTCAGCCAGGCGTCAGCCGTGCTGAGCGCAAGCTCCTGGGTAATCACGAAGACTCCTCGCTGTGCTGTGGGTGTTGGGTCGCCCACACTGTTCTGGTGTTGGGGCGGTGGGCCGCTGTCATGCTGCCTTTTGGCGCGCAGTGGCCGGACCTGGTGAGGCTACCTGTTGCAAGGTCGAGACCGAACAAGGACAGCCCCAACCTTAAACATTATGATCTCATGAGCAATGCTGTTCGCCGGAGGCCCAGTTGGCCTCGTGGCGTGGTGAGCCGGGATCCAGGGGGAGAGATGGCTGCAGATCGGGAAAATCCGGAGATCTCGGACGACGAACTGCTCGACGTGGCCGACAACCCGGCCCAGGCACGGGAACTGCGCCGCGCGCTGCGGACCCTGGCCAACTCGGACGCCGTCGGCGACACCCTCCAGCGGATGGCCAGGGACGTCCTGGCCGGGCGGGTCGGGATGCGCGACGTCGTCCAGTCCGACACCTACCTCGGCGCGATCGGCGACCGGCTCGGCCAGATCCGTACGGCCGCCGAGAACCTGTCGCCGGCCGAGCAGAAGGCTTCCGAGGGGCGCGCCGAGAAGCTGCGCGAGGAGACCGAGGCGGAGTATGGGCCGGACGAGCCCGAGGAGTGGGAACTGAACCGGAACCGTTTCTGACGGTCTGTCCGGGTTGGTTCGGAAAGGCGAGAACGGGGGCGTTGATGTCGCAGCAGATTGTGGTGGATCCGGTCGGTCTTCGGGCTGAGGGGTTGAGCTTGGTGGCGGTCGGTGAGGATTTCTCGGCTGCGGTGAAGGATTTGTCGGCGAAGTTGGAGGCCCTGGAGAAGGGTGATACTCCGCCGTGGGGTGATGATGATCTGGGTGAGAAGTTCGGTGTGGTGTATGAGGGTCTGCGGGATGGGATGAAGGAGTCGATGGCTTCTTTGGGGACGCGGATCGGGGAGATCGGGCAGAAGTTGCAGGGGATGGCGGCGGGGCACGAGGCGAACGAGTCGGCGACGGATGGGTCGTTCCGGACGTTGGAGGGTTCGCAGGGGATGGTCGGGGCTCGGGTAAACGCGTTGTACCGGCCGCAGGTGGTCTGAGGTTCGGCCTGTCGGTCTGTGTGTTGGTTTCTTTTGTTTTTGGGTTTGTTGTGGGTTTCGTGTTGTCGTGATGTGGTTTTTGTTACGGGGGGTTTGGCGAAGTGTCGCTGATGTTGCCGGACAGTGTTGAGTGGGTTCTGGAGATGCTCGGCTTTGATTGGCCGAAGGCGGACGAGGACAAGCTCATGGAGTCCGCGCAGGTGTGGCGGGATTTCGCGGACACGGTCGATGAGTTGCATTATCGGGCGGCGGGTGCGGCGAACAATGTGCGTTCGGCGAATTCGGGTGATTCGATCGAGGCGTTCGGTAAGGCGTGGGAGAAGTTTTCGGCGGGTGGCAGTGGCGGGTATTTGGCGGATGCGGCGGCGGCGTCGCGGTTGATCGCTGCGGCGTTCGATGCGGCGGCGATGATCGTGATTGCGTGCAAGATCGCGGTGATCGCGCAGTTGGTGGTGTTGGCGGTGGAGATCATCGCTGCTCAGGCGGCTGCGCCGTTCACGTTGGGGTTGTCGGAGTTGGGTGCCGCGGGGGCGGTGCAGGCGACGAAGATGATTGTTCGTCGGTTGTTGAAGGAGCTTCGGGACGCGTTGGTTGAGGCGATCCTGGAGACGTTGAAGGAGCCGGTGGTTTCGGCTGTGCAGGCGATGATCAGTGATCTGATCGCGCAGACGGTGAACCAGGGTTTCGGTGCGCAGGACGGTTTTGATCTGGGGCGGACCGGTAAGGCGGGGGCGGAGGAGTTCAAGACGGCGGTCGCGAACTCGGGTCAGACGTTCACGGAGGCGTTGCGGGACGGGGTGGGTTCGCGCGCTGGTGGTCATGCGCGTGGTGGGTTGGACAGTGCGGCGGGGCACGGCGGTGGCGACGCGGACTCCTCCGGCAACAGCGACAGCAGCGGCAGTAGTGGTGGTGATGCGTCGAACAGCGGCGACAGGTCACCGTCGGGCAGCAGCAACCCCTCCCCGGGCAGTACGCCCTCCCCGGGTAGCAGCCCGTCGTCGGGCAGCACACCCTCGTCGTCCAACGGCAGCAGCCCGTCCGGCAGCAGTCCTTCGGGTAACAGCCCGTCCTCGCATACCCCTTCGAGCAGCGGTGGGGACAGTTCGCCGGGTCGGGCGCCTGGTACGTCGCCGGACGGTTCGGCGGGTCGGACGCCCGGTACGTCGCCGGACGGTTCGGCGGGCCGTGACGGGTCGGGTTCGAGCGAGGTGCCGCGTTCGGGGCAGCAGGGTCCGTCGCCGACGTCCGGCGAGCGGGGTTCGGCGCCGTTGGACCCGTTCGGGACGCGGGTGGGTGGTGAGGCGAGCACCCCGTCCCCGGAAGGGCGTTCGGGACCGGACTCGCAGCAGTCCTCCCGCACCCCCGACCACGACACCAGCACCCGCCCCGACAGCACCCCGTCGCGGACGCCGGACGGCGACGGCGGTACCCGGCCGGACAGCACCCCGTCGCGTACGCCCGATCACGACACCAGTGCTCGGCCGGACAGCACCCCCTCCCGCACGCCTGACCATGACGGCGGTACCCGGCCGGACAGCACTCCGTCCCGTACGCCGGACGGCGATGGCGGTACCCGGCCGGACGGCACTCCCTCCCGTACGCCTGACCATGACGGCGGTGCTCGTCCGGACAGTGCGCCGTCGCGTACGCCTGATGGCGATACGGGTTCCCGTCCCAACTCGTCGTCCCCGGAGGGCCCGTCGCGGACACCGGACCACGACCCGGGCACCCGGCCGAACGCTTCCGAGGGCCCGTCGCGGACCCCGGATCATGATCCTGGTTCTCGTCCGGTTGCGGCTGAGCACACGCCGCCGCCGCGTGGTGACGACAGCCGCCCAAGCTACGGCCCGGTGCGTCCCAGTGAACCGACGCCCAGTCACACCCCGGCGACGGCGGACATTCCCGCGCCCCGGCACGAGAACACCCCGCCCCAGACCCGTCCGGACGCCGCACCGCAACCCGCAGCCGCCGCGACGCCGGAGGCGCGGACTCCCGCCCACACCCCGGCCCCTGAGCACGGGTCACCGGAGCCCGCCCCGACCCGGGTCGACCCGCGTACCGCCTACGCCGACCCCACCGGCACCGGCACGGATGGCACCACCGGCGCGGCTCCGCGTCTGAACACCGCCGGCGGGGCCACCGCCACCGCCACACCGTCCCAGGCCGGCCCCGACCACCGCCCCACCCCACAACCCACCCCCGACACCACCACCCCCGGCGCGGCGCCCGGTGGCGTGCCCGGCGGAGTCCCGCACACGGGAACCCCCACCGCCTCCAACCCGGCCACCCCCACCACCAGCCGGCCCACCGCACCGCCCACCCCCACCACCGGACCGGTCCAGCCACAACGCCGCCCCGACCACGACAGGCCCACCCTGGGCCCGCGCCCCGCAGCCGACCGCGGCCCCACCACCAACCGACCCGACCCCCGCACCGCCTACGCCAACACCCCCCGGTCGGACATCCCCACCCGCCTCAACCCCACCGGAGCGAACCCCACCCGCCCCAACCCCACCCGCCCCGACGGCCCCCGACCTGACATTCCGTCACGCCTGGGCCCCACCGGGTCGAACGCGACCCGCCCCGACACGGCCCGCCCTGACGGCACGCGCCCTGACATTCCGTCACGCCTGGACCCGAACCGCCCCGAGGGCACCCGCCCGGACACCACCCGCCCTGACGCGACCCGTCCGGACATCGGCTCCCGCCTGGACCCGAACCGCCCCGAGGGCACCCGCCCGGACACGGCCCGGCCCGACGCCACGCGCCCGGACATCGGTACGCGGCTGGATCCCAGCGACGCGAACACCACCCGCCCCGACACGCCCCGCCCGGACGACACGCGCCCCGACATCGGGTCCCGCCTGGACCCCGACGGCCCCGACCACACCCGCCCCGACGACACCCCGGGCAACACACCGCACCGCCCCGCCACCGCAGACCGCCCCACCGGCACCCCCGGCGGCATCCTCGACCCCACCGAACACGACCACCAGCGGGTCAACGACGCCACCCCGCACAACCCCGACGGCACACCCGTCCGCCACCCCGACCCCAACGACGGCAACTGGCCCGCCGCCATCAACGGCGACGACCCCCACGCCCCCGGCCGCAACAACAACTGCGTCGACACCGCCCTGGCCACCGTCGACACCTTCGACGGCAACCCCACCCCCGCCGGCGCCCGCACCCCCGACCACGACACCCACGGCAACCCCACCGACCGCGGCGAACGCAACGGCCGCGACCGCATCGAGAACGCCCTCGGCACCAAATTCAACGACATGGGCGACGGCCCCCAAGCCTTCCACCGCATCGAGGACACCCTCCGCGACAGCGGCCACGGCTCCCAAGCCGTCATCATCACCACCGACAACGACGGCCGCTCCCACGCCTGGAACGCCGTCAACCACAACGGCACCATCACCTACATCGACGCCCAGACCGGCCAACACAGCGACAAGCCCCTCCACAACGGCGACAACGGCGTCTTCGCCATCCCCCTCGACCCCGACCGCAACCCCACCACCCCCACCCACCACACCGACCCCGACCACAACCCCGAACACGACCGCCACGCCCCCGAAGAACCCGCCGGAACGGATCAGGAATCCCCGGACGGAAACGAGAAGGACGACAAGCCAGGAGAGAAGAAGGACCCCGGTCCCCTGGAACTCAAGGGGGAGGACACGCCACCGGCCAAGGGCGAGAAGCTCCTTGAGCAGATCGACCTGGAGGACGAAAGCCGGGTCGAGACAGAGCATGCTGCGGATGGGGACTACGACCTCGTAGTGGCGGTGGACGGCAAATCGGTTGGTGAGTACCTCGACGGGATGAGGGAGCAGCGTGGCGAGGCGTACCGGAACGCCGCTGCGGAGTACAAGGAAGCGTACGACTCGCTGAAGCCCAACCAGCGCAACAACCGAAAGAAGCTTGACGGCCTCCCGGGTATGGCCAAGGCTGAAATCGGCGCCTGCACCGGCGTCGGCATCGACCGCCGGACAGGCATGGTCGTCGAAGCACTGAACGGTCGCAAGGACGATTCGATCCTGCCGGAGAACGTGCACCCGACGTTGCAGAGGCGCCTTGATGCTCTGCCGCGGGATACCGGTGCAGCGGCGCCGGGCACTCCGCACCCCAACCGGTTCCCGATGGCCCATGCTGAGATCAAGATCGTGAACCAGTTGCTCTGGGCGCGCAAGCGGATGGGGTTGCCGGATGACGACAGTGTGTTCGGTGAGCTGGAGATGGCGGTCGAGTCCCCCTTCCTGCCCAAGGAGCTGAAGACCGAAGACAAGTCGGATGACACGGTCGACGGGAACTCGAACGACGGGGCCGGCGGCACATCGGATGACAAGTCCGGTGGCGAGAGCACTGGTGGGAAGCCAGCCGATGTCGAGATGGGCCACCCGGCTCCGTTCTGCGGGAACTGCAACCATATTCTGGATGGGGTGCCGAGCACGGCCGGTCGGTTCACCGGATTCGACTACGACAGCAACAAGCCGACTGGGTTCAAGCCGAGGTGAGTACATTGCGACGCGTTGACATCGACGATCCAGCAGTCAGTATGGACGCTGGGCAGCGTCTGACCTATGACGGAGTGCCGTTCACCGGTGAGGTGGTCGAGGGCGACCTCGACGCCCCGACCTCACTGGAGACGTATCAGGACGGGTGGCTCACCGGGCCGTGGCGGCTCTGGTACCTGGACGGTAGCCCGAAGGCCCAGGGTGAGTTCGTCCAAGGCGGCCTCGTCGGCGAGGCCCTGGCGTGGCACCCCAATGGGCGACTGGAATCCCGGAGGCTGTTCTCGGACACGAGCAAGGAGCTGGCCGGTTACGCCTGGGACGAGGACGGTCGGCAGACCCGATCCTGGACCGCCGGCGCCTGAATGGCGGGCGGCGCGGACGCGGGCGGCGGCCTGCTCGATGGCGTTGGTCGTGCTCACACGATCCTGCGGATCGACGGTGCGGGCTGCAGGAGCTCGCCGCTCACGACCGGACAATGATCGGCATCTCAACGCTGGGCTTGCGAAGATCCCTGCAGGGGCGTGACGGCCAGGCTCGGTCGGCTGACGGTCGTTGAGGTCGTGCGTTCGCGAGGGTGAGGAGCTGTCGTGTTCGAGAATGTCGCAGGGCTGGAGCCCGAGCTCGCTGCCCGGTGGACCGCATTGGTCGAACAGTGCCGACCGGTCCTCGCAGGAGAGGGCATGGAGGCGGTGCAGGCTCTGCTGGTTGAGCGAGAGGTGAGCACCGTTCAGGCGGTTGCTATCACCAAGGCGCTGCTCGGATGGACGGACACCCCGCTGCTGGTTGCGCGGGAGTTGGTGGAGACCAGCGCTGCTCGCGCGCCAGGCGGCTGAGTCTCGGGTGGGGTTCGGAACCAGGACTTTGCGCTCGCGCCGCCGTCGCCGGTGACGGCCGGGGCGGCGTGGATCGGGGACGGTTCGCGACCCGGCGGTCGTATCGACGAGAACAAGTGGGGGGCCATGTCATCCGGTGTCTCTGATGGACGGGGGCCTGCTGCGTGGCCCATCGACCCGGCAGCAGTCCAGGTGGTCGCGGAGTGGGCGGCAGCGGACGTCGCTGCCATGAGTGCGCCGGGAATCGACCTGCGGGGCGGGGATTTTCGGGGGACGGACCTCTCCGAGTCGTATCTTGTCGGTGCGACGATGTCTCATGTCGGCTTGGCGGGTACCGAGTTCTATCGATCGGATCTGGCAGGTGCGGATCTGGAAGGCGCGGACTTGACGGACGCCAGTCTGGTGAAGGTCAATCTGGACGATGCCCGGCTGAGGTCGGCGCGACTCGACCGGGCGGATCTGGTCGGCGCTTCGCTGTACGGCGCGGATGCGGTGGGCGCGAGTTTTCGCGACGCGCAGATTCTCGGTGCCTCACTGCTCGGGACGGACCTGCGAGGTGCCGATCTCTCGGGAGCGGTTCTTCAGGAGAACTCGTTCAAGGTCCAGGTGGACGAGGCCACTTCGGTTCGTGGACTCTCGGGAACGGTCTTCGGCCCGGTGACCCTGTGGGACGGAACAGAGTCGTCCGAGCTCGGCGGTGAGGCGCTCGAGAGGTGGATCGCCGAGCGCGGCGGCCAGGTGACAGTGCTTCAGGCCAGGGCGCGGTAGCCCTGGTGATGACAGGAATTCGTTCGCCGGAGTCTGAGCCGGTTGGCGGTCTCGGAGCGGTTCTATGAAGTCGGCGGGAAGTACAAGGTCGACGGCTCGGAGGACGCCACACTGGAGCAGGAGGCCGAGTACGACCGTGGGGTGCGGGAGATTTGTGACCGTTTCTAGAGCGCTGCGAGCCGAGAGCGAGAGCGTCTTGCCTCCGGCCCTGGCCGGCCACCGGGGAGTAGCAAGAGTACGAGCAGCGGCTTGAGGTTGACGCTGCTGGAGGCCCAAAGCTGTCGGCGATCGCGGGTGCCTCGGGACGGAAGGAGAGGGATCGTGTTGCTGCGGGTCGACGTCAACGACGGGGCGATCGACATGGACCATGAGCAACGCCTGCTCTACGACGGAACGCCGTTCACCGGTGAGGTATTCGAGGGTTCCTCGGAGGATCCCGTGTCGCTTGAGACCTACCGGGACGGCTGGCTGCACGGGCCCTGGCGACTGTGGTACCTGGACGGCAGCCCGCGTGCGCAGGGCGAGCTCGTGAATGGCAGGTTCGTCGGTGAGACGCTGGCGTGGCACGAGAACGGGCGCCTTGAGGCCCGCAAGCTCTACTCGGTATCGGGAAAGAAGCTGGCGTCCTATGCCTGGGACGAGGACGGTCGGCAGACTCGGGCATGGACGGGTAGTTCAACGGGCCGTGGCGGCTCTGGCGCTCGGACGGCAGCCCGAAGGATCGGAGTGAGAATGCTGCGTATCGATATCAACGATCCTGATGTCGGGACGGACCTGGCACTTCGGTTGACGTACAGGGGCGAGCTCTTCACGGGTGAGGCTACTGACGCACCCGAGGAGCCGACTGTGCTGGAGACCTATCGAGACGGCCTCCGGCACGGCCCGTGGCGGGAGTGGTACTTGGAAGGGGCACTGAAGACGGAGGCCACGTTTCAGGAGGGGCATTTCGTCGGGGAGTACCAGCAATGGTACGAAGACGGCCGGCTTGCCATTCGCCGCCTGTATACGGACCAAGGCCAGATGGCAGCCGAGTATCAGTGGACCCCGGATGGCCAGTTGCAACACTCATGGCCGCAGGGATGTTGCAAAGTCCGGGGATCTTGTAGGTGTGCTGGTCAGGCGATGCCGAGGAGGTCGAGCGGGCGGCTGAAGGGCTCGTAGGAGGCGTG
>NZ_JBIWML010000010.1:127352-189135 GCF_044766665.1 Kitasatospora sp. NPDC101801 | reverse complement strand
AGCCGCACAGGCCCCTGAGGGTCTCGCTTATCCCGGATCTTGAAGTCCATCGCATCCCCTGAGCCGGGGTGTTGCAACGACCACTAGAACCTAAGGTCGGTGTCAGGGCCTTCCCGCATGTGCGGTGGAGCGGTCAGCCGCGCGAGCGCGGCGGTGCGGTCGAGCCGCGCACCACCAGCTCGGGCTCGAACAGCAGCTCGTCGTGGGTGATCTTGGCGCCGCCGATCTCCCCGGCCAGCAGGTCCACCGCGGCCCGGCCCATCGCCTCGATCGGCTGCCGGACGGTGGTCAGCGGCGGGTCGGTGCAGTTCATGAACGACGAGTCGTCGTAGCCGATCACCGACACGTCGTCCGGCACCGAGAGCCCGGCCCGGCGGACCGCCCGGACCGCCCCGAGCGCGAGCGGGTCGCTCGCGCAGATGATCCCGGTGACCTCCTGCCGGAGCAGCCTGGTGGTGGCCGCCTGGCCGCCCTCCAGGGTGAACAGTGCCCGCTCCACCTGGAGGTCGGGCAGCTCCAGCCCGGCCTTCGCGGCGGCCAGCCGGGCCGCCGTCAGCTTCCGCTGGGACGGCACGTGGTCGCTCGGGCCGAGCACCAGGCCGATCTTCCGGTGCCCCAACTGCCGCAGGTGGCCGATGGACTGCTCCACGGCCACCGCGTCGTCGCAGGAGACCCGGGCGAAGTCCAGGCCGTCGATCGCCGCGTTCAGCAGCACGGTGGGGAGGCTGCGCTCGGCCAGCCGCTCGTAGTGCTCGTGCGCCGCGTCCGCCTGGGCGTAGAGCCCGCCGAAGAAGACCACCCCGGAGACCTGCTGGGAGAGCAGCAGGTCCACGTAGTCGGCCTCGGAAACGCCGCCCGCGGTCTGGGTGCAGAGCACCGGGGTGAAGCCCTGGCCGGCCAGCGCGCCGCCGACCACCTCGGCGAAGGCCGGGAAGATCGGGTTCTGCAGCTCCGGCATCACCATGCCGACCAGCCGGGCCCGCTCGCCGCGGAGCTGGGTGGGCCGCTCGTAGCCGAGCACGTCCAGCGCGGTCAGCACCGCCGCCCTGGTCGCCTCGGAGACACCGGGCTTCTCGTTCAGCACCCGGCTGACCGTAGCCTCGCTGACCCCGACCTTCTGCGCCACCTGGGCAAGTCGTCGTGTCATGCCGTGAGTGTACGTCTTCTGCCGCAAGGTTTTTGCGGTTTCTTGCGCTGTGATCGACATGCCTTCTCCGGACAACTCGGTCCTTTCCCGGACAGCCGGAAGTGCCGCCGGGAGGTCAGGACTCCCGACGGCACCGTTCCGGAGGGGTGTTACGGATTGACGGTCAGGGTGAAGGTGGAGGTGGTGTTCCGGATGTTCTGGAAGTTGCCGCTCAGCCGCAGGTTGTTGAAGACCGCGGTGCCGACCGCCGGGCCCTGACCGGCCTCGGCCGCCTCGTTGACCCAGATCCCGTAGCCCGACTTGGCGTCGTACGCGTCACCGCTCTTCTGCGCCCCGCTGATCGAGACGTTGGTGAACACGGTGTCCTTGACCGGGAACTGCGGCTGACCGCCCACGTAGTTCGTCTGGAACATGATGCCGTGGTAGGTCGGGTCGACGATGTCCACGTCGCTCACCCGGATGCCCTGGAACACCTTCGAGGCCGAGAAGACCCAGATGCCCGGGAAGGTCTGCGAGCCCCAGAAGTGGCCGCCGGCCCGGACGATGGAGATGTTCTGCAGGTTGGTCGGGTCGGTCCCGAAGCCGTTCATCGGGTACCCGAAGTCCAGCGAGCTGATGGTGATGCCCGAGTAGACCAGGGTGTCGGCGATGTGGATGTTGCGGAAGGTGTTGGCGTACCCGCCGTACACCGCCACGCCGGCCGCCCGCCAGGTGAGGATCGAGGTCAGGTTCTCGAAGACGTTGTTCTTCTCGTCCGCGCCGCCCGCGTCGATCGCGGAGAACAGCGCGAAGGAGTCGTCACCGGTGGCCCGGGCCTCGTTGTTGCTGATCAGGTTGTCGGTGCTGCCGTTGGTCATGTTGATGCCGTCGGCGAAGGTGTCCCGGATCCGGGAGTTCTTGATCACCATCGAGTCGGTGTTGGCGCCCCAGTACATGCAGACCATGTGCTCGACCCAGATGTTGTCGATCACCGTGTTGGCGACGTTCGAGAAGTCGAAGACCTTGCCGGGGCCGTCGATCCGCGAGGTGTAGTTGCCGAAGTAGGCGAAGCCCGCGAAGGTCGAACCGTTGGCCGAGGCCTCGGAGCGGAAGCCCACGTCGGTGTTGGACTGGGTGGTCGGCGCGTAGAACCGGGTGAACCAGGGGCCGGCCCCGATCACCTTGACGGCCTTGCCGTAGACCTGGAACTTGCTGGCGGTCTGGTAGTCACCGGTCGGCAGGTAGACGCCGACCAGGGTGCCGGTGGTGTCCATCCGGACCTTGTCCAGGGCGTTCTGCACGTCCTGGTGGGTGAAGCCGGCCGGCACCGCGTAGTGCGCCGGGTCCGGGTTCGGGGCGGCGGTGGCCTGCTCCAAGCTGACGAAGTCGATCGCGTACTGCGAGGTGTTGCCCGCGTCCTTCTGCAGCTTGATCTTGCTGCCCGCCGGGACGTTGGTGCCGAGCAGCACGTTCGCCTCGTCGTAGATGTGCCGCTGGCCGCCCGCACCGGGCGAGTTGCCCGGACCGGTCTCGCTGCCGTACAGCCAGGCGTACTTGGAGGTCAGGTCGATGGTCTTGAGGAAGCTGCCGTTGACGTAGACGCTCAGGGTCGAGTTGATGCCGTCGCCGCCCGCGGCGTCCGGGATGGAGAACCGGGTGACCAGGGTGTTGGTCGGCGCCTTGGTGGTGAACTCGACCGAGGCGCCGGTGGAGTTGAGCGTCACCGCCCGGCGGCCGCTGGCCTCGCCGGCCAGGTCGCCGACGGTCCGGTTCGGGCCGACCAGCGAGGCTCCGCCGGCCAGCACGCCGTCCTCGGCCTCGTAGGTGTCGTACGGCATGTTGGCGCCGCGGCCGACGAACAGCGACTGGCTGCTGGTGTTGTTGGCCTGCTTGACCGGCAGTTCGTTGGCGTCGTTGGCGATCACCGTCGTGACGGTGTACTTGCCGTTGCCCGCCGTCCAACTGCCCAGGCTGACCGGGGAGGTGGTGGCGCCGGCCGCGATCGCACCGCTGTAGGAGCCGGTCAGCGTCTTGACCACCGCGCCGCTCTGGTCGGTGACGGTCAGCGTGATGCCGTGCGCACCGGCGGCCGAGGCCACCGTGCCCTGGTTCCTCAGCGCCACCGAGAACCTGACCGCGTTGCCGGTGGCCGGGTTGCCCGGCGACCAGCTGACCGGGGCGGCCAGCAGGTCCGAGCTGGCGACCTGACTGACCACCAGGGCGGCCGGGGCGGTGTAGCCGTTGTTGCTCTCGTCCCGCTCGACCACGGTGTTGGCCGGGTCGACCTTGGCGCTCACCTGGTAGCTGCCCGCGTTCTGCGGGCCGGCGTTCACCGAGACGGTGCCGGTGGCACCGGCGGCCAGCGCGCCGACCTGCGCGGTGCCGACCTTGGTCGACCCGAGGAACAGGTCGACGGCGGTGGCGGCGGAGGGCAGCGTGCCGACGTTCTTGACCGTGGCGGCCAGCGTGACGGCGTCGGTCTCCACCGGGTTGGCCGGGGAGGCGGTGGTGCCGGTGACGGTCAGGTCCGGGTTCGGCGCCGGAGTGCCGATCACCTGGAACTCGGCCACCTGGCCGCCGCTGGAGCCGGAGTTGGCGGTGATCCGCAGCTGGACGTCGGCCACCGTGGCCCCGACCGGGATGGTCACCGTGTTGCCGGAGGCCGGGTCGAAGGCGTAGCTCTTCGCGGCCACCAGGCTGCTGAGCCCGCTCGCCCCCTGGTCCCGGCCGAGCACCTCGATGGTCTGGGTGCGCGGGCCCCAGGCCGCCGCCGGGTTGAGCTTGACCACCACGGAGTCCACCACGGCGTTCGAACCGAGCGGCACCGTCAGGGTGTTGGGGTAACTGTTCGAGTTCCCCTCCCAGTAGGTGGTGACGTCGTTGTCGTTGGCGTTCGCCGCGACGAAGGTGAAGATGCTGGACGAGGCGGTGATCGCCTTGCCCGGCGCCAGGTTGGTGCCACCACCGCTGCTGCCGCTGCGCAGCACGGTGTTGCTGCTCGCCGACTGGTTGCCCGCCGCGTCCTTCGCCTTGACGTAGTACGAGACGGTGGCGCTGTCCGGCTGGCTGTCGGTGTACGTCAGCACGTTGCCGGCCACACTGCTCCGGAGCGCCCCGTTGGCGTAGACGTCGTAGCCGGTCACGCCCACGTTGTCGGTGGCCGCACCCCAGGTCAGCTTGATCTGCCCCGAACCCGGCTGGGTGTACGCCAGGTTGGCGGGCGCGGACGGCGCCTGGGTGTCCCCGGTCGCGCCGGTGCGGGTGACGGTGTTGCTGTTCCCGGACTGGTTGCCGGCCGCGTCCTTGGCCCGGACGTAGTACGAGACGGTGGCGCTGTCGGGCCGGGTGTCGGTGTACGTCAGCACCCCGCCGCCGACGCTGGTCAGCAGCTCGCCGTCGGCGAAGATGTCGTAGCCGGTCACGCCCACGTTGTCGGTGGCCGCGCCCCAGGTCAGCTTGATCTGACCCGAACTCGGCTGGGTGTACGCCAGGTTGGCCGGCACCGACGGCGCCTGGGTGTCCCCGGTGGTCGGCCCGTACGCCTCCAGCTCGGCCAGCTGGGCGGCCGGCCAGGCCGTGTTGGCGGTGACGTTCAGCCGGATGTAGCGGGTGGTCGCGGTGCCGAAGTCGACGGTCACGGCGTTGCCGTTGGCCGGGTCGAAGACGTAGCCGGTGGAGGTGGCCAGGTCGGTGAAGTTGGTGCCGTTGGAGCTGCCCTGGACCGCGAGCGTCTGGGTGCGCTTCTCCCAGCCCGCCGGGAGCTTCAGCACCAGCTTGTTCACCGCGACCGAGGAGCCCAGGTCGAGCTGTATCCACTGCGGGAACGCGTTGTTGGCGCTCTCCCAGTAGCTCGCCTGGGAGCCGTCGTTGGCGTTGTTCGCGGTGTAGGTCTGGCTGTAGCTGCTCGCGGTGAGGTTGCGGCCCTGGGCCAGGTTGGCGCTGGTGCCGGTGGCGCCGTGCACCTCCAGCTCGGAGATCTGGGCGGCCGGCCAGCCGGTGTTGGCACTGATCGCCAGCCGGACGAACCGGGTGGTGGCGGCCGGGAAGCCGATCTTCACGGTGTTCGCGGCACCCGGGTCGAAGCTGTAGCCCGTCGAGTTGGTCAGGGTGCTGAAGCTGGTGCCGTCGGCGCTGCCCTGCACGGCCAGCGTCTCGGTGCGGCTGCCCCAGGCGCCGGGGAGCTTGAGCACCACCTCGTCCACGCTGGTGGCCGCGCCGAGGTCGACCTGCACCCACTGCGGGAGGCTGCCGTTGGTGCTCTCCCAGTAGGTGGACTGGTTGCCGTCGTTGATGTTGCCGACGGCCTGGCCGCCGGTGGAGCTGCTGGCCGCGACGGCCTTGCCGGCCGCCAGGTTGGGGCCACCGGCCGCCGAGGCGGTGGTGGGCAGCATCGGGCCCGCCAGGGCGAGCAGGCTGATGGTGGCTGCGGTGGCCACCAGTCGGGGGATCGGTGCTCGGGTTCTCACGGTTTCCTCTGTCTCGTCGTCCGAACGATGGGTGGGGGTGAGGAGCTGGGAACCTTGCCGGGCTGGTGGGGACCGGGCCATCCGGGACCTCCGGGCGGAGGGTGCGGGGCGGAGCGGCGCCCGGCCCGGGTGGGCCGGGCGGAGGGTGGTCCGCGCCGGTGCGCTGCGGTGCTGCCGTGCTGTGCTGCCGTGCTGTGCTGTGCCGCCGTGCGGTGCTGTCCTGTGCCGCCGTGCGATGCCGGGTGTCGCGGTGGTGCTCAGCCGAGCCGGAGCCAGACCGCCGTGTCGGTGGGGAGCAGCCGGCCCTCGGTGAGCGGGCCGCTGGCCAGCAGCACGGAGTCGTGCGGGGGGAGCAGGACGGGATCCGGGCCGAAGTTGACCACGCACTGGAAGTCGGACCCGCGCCGGAACGCGAGCACCTCCGCCGAGCTCGGCAGCCACTCGAACTTGTCGCCGCCCAGCGCCACTTCGGCGCGGCGCAGCCGGAGTGCGGTGCGGTAGAGCGTGAGCATCGAGTCAGCCCGGGCCGACTGGGCCTCGACCGTGAGGTCGGCCCAGTCGGCCGGCTGCGGGAGCCAGGGCTCGGCCGGAGCCTGGCTGAACCCGTACGGGGGTCGGTCGCCCGACCAGGGGAGCGGCACCCGGCAGCCGTCCCGGCCGGGATCGGTACCGCCGGACCGCAGGTGCATCGGGTCCTGCAGCCGGTCCAGCGGCAGGTCCTCGACCTCGGGCAGGCCGAGCTCCTCGCCCTGGTACAGGTAGACCGCACCGGGCAGGGCCAGCGAGAGCAGGGCGGCCGCCCTGGCCCGGCGCCGGCCGAGCGCCAGGTCGGTGGGGGTGCCGAAGGTCTTGGTGGCGAAGTCGAACCGGGTGTCCCGGCGGCCGTACCTGGTCACCGTCCGGGTCACGTCGTGGTTGCACAGCACCCAGGTGGCCGGGGCGCCGACCGGGGCGTGCAGGGCGAGCGTGCCGTCGATCGACGCCCGCAGACCGGCGGCCTCCCAGGGGCGGGCCAGGAAGTCGAAGTTGAACGCGGTGTGCAGCTCGTCCGGGCGCAGGTAGCGGGCGAACCGTTCGGCGTCCGGCAGCCAGACCTCGCCGACCAGGATCCGCTCACCCGGGTACTCGTCCGCGATCGCCCGCCAGGAGCGGTAGATGCCGTGCAGCTCCTCCCGGTCGGTGAACGGGTGCGGGTCGCGGCCCTTCACGAAGTCCGGCAGCGCCGGGTCCTTGGCCAGCAGGGCGGCCGAGTCGATCCGGACACCCGCCGCACCCCGGTCGAACCAGAACCGGAGGATCTCCTCGTGTTCAGAACGCACCTGCGGGTGCGCCCAGTTGAGGTCGGGCTGCTGGGTGGCGAACAGGTGCAGGTACCACTCGCCGTCCGGCAGCCTGGTCCACGGGCAGCCGCCGAACTCCGACACCCAGTCGTTCGGCGGCAGCTCGCCGTCCGCGCCCCGGCCGGCCGTGAAGTGGAACAGCTCGCGCTCCGGACTGCCCGGTCCGGCCGCCAATGCCGCCTGGAACCAAGGGTGTTGGTCGGAGACGTGGTTGGGGACGATGTCCACCACGGTACGGATGCCCAGCGCGAGTGCCTCGGCGATCAACTTCTCGGCCTCGTCCAGGGTGCCGAACAACGGGTCGACGCCCCGGTAGTCGGCCACGTCGTAACCACCGTCGGCCATCGGCGAGGGATACCAGGGGTTGAACCAGACGGCGTCGACGCCCAGTTCGGCCAGATAGGGCAGGCGGGCGCGGACCCCGGCCAGGTCCCCGGTGCCGTCACCGTCGCCGTCGGCGAAGCTGCGCGGGTACACCTGGTAGATCGCCGCGTCGCGCCACCAGTCCGGGTGCTCGGAGGGGAGCCGGGATTGCTGTCCCACGGTGGGGTCCTTTCGGGTCGGTGCCCGTGCTCGGCTCCGTCGGGCCTGCGGGGCTCAGCCCTTCAGCCCGCCGGAGGTGAGCCCGGACATGATGTTGCGTTGGAAGATCAGGAAGAAGACGACGGTCGGCACCGAGGCGATCGCCAGCGCCGCGATGATCACGTTCTGCGGCACTCCCATCGACAGTGACTTGATACCGATGTTGAGCGTCTGGTTGGCCGGGTCCGGCTGGACCAGCATCGGCCAGAGGAAGTCCTTCCAGACGTTCACCACCGCGAAGATCGACACCACCCCGAGGATCGGCCGCGACATCGGCAGTACGATCGACCAGAGTGCCCGGGTCGGCGTGGCCCCGTCGATCGCCGCCGCCGCCATCAGGTCCTCCGGGATGGAGTCGAAGAACCGCTTCAGCAGGAAGATGTTGAAGGCGTTCGCCACCGTCGGCAGCCAGATCGCCCAGGGCGTGTTGACCAGGTTGACGTGCAGCAACGGCAGGTCCAGCACGGTCAGGTACTGCGGCACGATCAGCACCGCGGCCGGGATCATCAGGGTGGCCAGCATCATGCCGAGGATCAGGTTCCCCAGCACCGGCCGCAGCTTGGACAGCGCGTACGCCGCCGCCACGTCGAACACCAGCTGGAAGGCGAGCGCCCCGAAGGCGTAGTACAGCGTGTTGAACAGCAGCCGTCCCATGCCGAGTTGGCGCCAGGCGGTGGCGTAGGTGTCCGGGTGCAGCTCGGACGGGAAGAGGGTCGGCGGGTTCTGGATCACCTCGGCGGTGGACTTCAGCCCACCGGTCACCAGCCAGTACAGCGGCCCGAGGAAGACCAACGTGAAGCCGGCCACGGTCAGCACCAGCACGGTCCGGTAGAGCAACCTGCCGAGCGGACGGTTGAGTTGGGTCTGCGAGATCAGCGTCCGGGTCAGCGGCTCGTTCACCGGGGCTCCCATGTCTAGTCGGCCTTCCGGGACAGCCGGACGTACAGGGCGGAGAACCCGGCCAGCACGAGCAGCATGATCAGGCCGAGCGCCGAGGCGGCGCCGTAGTTGTTGAAGTTGAAGGCGTACTGGTAGACCAGGTAGACCACCGTGGTGGTGGACCCCTGCGGTCCGTTCCCACCGGTGAGCAGGAAGGGCTCGACGAACACCTGCATGGTGGCGACGACCTGGAGCAGCAGGAGCAGCGAGAGGATCAGCCGGGTCTGCGGGATCGTCACGTGCCAGACCCGCCGCCACAGGCCCGCCCCGTCCAGCTCGGCCGCCTCGTACAGCTCACCGGGGATGCCCTGGAGCGCCGCCAGGTAGATCAGCGTGGCGCCACCCATGTTCATCCAGGTGGACGCGATCACCACCGAGAGCATCGCGGTGTCCGGCGAGTTGAGCCAGGCCGAGGTCGGCAGGTGCAACGCGTGCAGGATGCTGTTGAACAGCCCGAAGTCCGGGTCGTAGAAGTACTTGAAGAGCAGCACCGAGGCGACCGGCGGCATCATCACCGGCAGGTACACCAGGATCCGCAGGTACGACTTGGCGTGCCGGAGCTCGTTCAGCAGCACCGCCACGAAGAACGGCACCGCGAAGCCGAACACCAGCGCCAGCAGCGTGAACAGCAGCGTGTTCCGCCACGCCTGCCAGAAGGCCGGGTCCTGCAGCAGCTGGTCGATGTTGTCCAGACCGACCCAACTGGTCGTCCCCCGCTTGGTCTTCTGGAAGCTCATCACCACTTCGCGGACCATCGGGTACCAGGTGAAGAAGCCGAAGCAGAGCAGTGCGCCGATCAGGAAGCCGTGCGCGGTGAGGTTCTGCCGGACCTTCCGCCACAGTCGGTCCCGGTCCTTGTGGGTGGTGGGTCTGGCCGCCTTCCCGGCGACACTGATCGCTGCCATCGCTTCGTTCTCCCGCTGGATCGTCGGTACTCCCCCGGCGGGGGCCGGCCTGGCGACCGGCCCCCGGGTTCCGCTACTGGAGGCTGGCCAGCACCTGGTTGACCTGGGTCTCCGCGTCGGTCAGGACCTTGGCGATGTCGGCGTTCTTGTCGGTCAGCACCGCCGAGACCGCGTTGTCCATCACCTTGTAGATCTGCTGCGCGTTGGCGGGCTCGGTCTTGCCGGGCACCGAGGCGGCCAGGTACGGCGCGTAGTTCTGCACCGGCACGGTGGCGCTGGCGGCCTTCGCCGCGTTGTCGGCCGTCAGGCTGGCCCCGGTGAAGAAGAACGGCTGCGGCAGACCGACCGGCAGACCGTCGGTCTTGGTCCTGGCGTAGTCGAACTGGCCCTTGCCGATGGTCAGGAACTTGAAGTTGATCCAGGCGATGCCCGCCTTGATCTGCTCCGGGGTGGAGCCCTTCTTGAACATGTAGTCGTTGCCGCCGAGCAGCGCGGCCTTCCCGCCCGGCATCGGGCCCATGCCGTACGCCTCGTAGTCGCCCTTGAGGGTCTGCACCATGTACGTGATGTCGTCCGGCGCGCCGATGTACATGCCGAGCTTGTCGGACGCCATCTGGGTCATCAGGTCGGGCCACTTGAGGCTCTGCGCGGCGCCCATGGTGTTGTCGGTCCAGCGCATGTCGTACAGGTTCTGCAGGACCTGCTTGCCCTCGGGGGTGTTGAACGCGGCCTTCTTGCCGTCCTCGCTCACCATCTGGCCGCCCAGTCCGTACAGTTCGGCCGTGTAGTGCCAGCCGCCCTGGTTGGTCGCGCTGTAGTCGCCGTACCCGTTCACCCCGTTGCCGAGCGCGGCGATCTTCTTCGCCGCCTCCCGGATCTCCGCCCAGGTGGTCGGCGGCTTCTCCGGGTCCAGCCCCGCCTGCTTGAACAGCTTGCGGTTGTAGAGCAGGCCCATCTTGTAGTTCGAGGTCGGCAGGCCGTAGAGCTTGCCGCCGTCCTTGAGGGTGGCCAGCACCGACGGGTCGATGTCCTTCAGCGCCGGGACGGTGGTGTCGTTCACGTACGCGCTGATGTCCTCGGCGCCGCCCGCGTCCAGCACCTGGTTCAGGTCGGTGAAGTAGGTGTAGAAGACGTCCGTCTGCGTCTTGCCCTTGAGCTGGGCGGTGAACGGCGCCGGCTCCTCGCAGGGCGAGGCGTCCTTGCTCTTGATGGTGATCTTCGGGTGGAGCTTGCCGAACGCCGCGATGTCCTCGTCCCACTGCTTGCGCTCGGCCGCCTTGGTCACCGGCGGCTGACAGTCCACGCTGATGGTCACCTTCGACGTCCCGCCACCTCCGTCCGAGTCGCCCGAACTGCTGCAGGCGGCAAGGGACATGCTCATCCCTGCGGCCACGGCGACAACGACGGATCTACGGACGAGCCCAGTTCTGCTCATGACGGAGGAACCCTTCTGCGGGCATGGGTGGGTTGGGTGCCGCAGTGCTGAGTTGGTCTCCCGGCGGCTCCGCCACTTAACCACTGCTCAACAGATGACCACAAGATGTCGACGAGATTTCGCAAAAACGCGACAGGATTGCTCGATCACCTCACTTCGGGACCACCGGCGACCGAACACTCACCCCCACCAGGGCGTACAACGCCACGAGGCCGGCTGCGGGGATCGCTCCCCGCAGCCGGCCTCGGTGGTCTGTCCGGGCTGCCGATCAGCTCCAGCGGCCGGTCAGCGGCGTGTCGGTGGGCTCTCCGAAGCGGAGGCTGTACAGCACGGAGCCGGAGTCGTAGAGGGCGCCGTAGAAGCTGGCCGCCCGCGGCCGGTAGACGCCGATCTTGTCCGTGCCGCTGCCGTTCCAGTCGCCCTTGACCGGGACGTCGCCCGCGTCTCCGAAGACGATCGAGTGGTTGATGGTGACCGAGGTGTTGGAGTCGCTGAGGTAGAAGCCCCGCGTGCTCGGCCGGTAGACACCCACGGTGTCCTTGCCCAGGCCGCTCCAGTTGCCCACCATCGGGACGTCCCCGGGGTCACCCAGCCGGACCGCGAAGGCCACCGTGCGGTTGTCGTTGGTCAGATAGAACGAGCCGGCCGAGGGCCGGTAGATCCCGATGGTGTCCTTGCCCTGACCGGTCCAGTCCCCGATCAGCGGGATGTCACCGGGATTGCCGAACGGGATCGCCGTGCTCACCGTGCGGTTGTCGTTGGTCAGGCAGAACGTCGCGATGGAGGGCCGGTAGATCCCGATGGTGTCCTTGCCCTGCCCGGTCCAGTCGCCGACCAGCGGGATGTCACCCTGCGAGCCGAAGGTCACCGAGTCGGTGACGTTGCCGCGGGTGTCGGCCATCGCGAACGCCTGGGCGGACGGGCGGTAGATGCCCACCCGGCTCTGGGTGTTCCGGGGCGTGGTGCTGACCTGCACGTCGAGGTAGTCGCGGTCGATGTTGATGGTCACCCCGCCCCAGGTCTCGGTGACGTTGCCGTCGTACTGGTGCACCCGCTGGTGGTTGGCCCACCCGCCGGCCGGGACCACCGGCTCGATGGTGTCCGCGGCCGAGTTCCAGCGCGCGGTGAACAGCACGTCGGGCATGGTGTAACCCTTGCCGCTGGCAGCGTTGTTGACCAGGTCCGCGATACCGGTGGACGCACTGCTGTAGACCCCGGAGTTGTAGCCCTGCGCGTGCAGCTCCTTGCTCCAGGCCGAGAGGAACTGCTGCACCGGGCCGGAGTAGGAGGCGACGTTGTACGACTCCATGTCGTAGTACAGCACGCTGCCGGGACCGAGACCGAGCTCCGCCGCCTTCGCCACCGCGTCGTCGGCGGCGGCCGCCCCCTCCGCGTCCGGCGCACTGATCTGGCTCGCCTGCAGGCCGACGTAGACCGGCGTGAAGCGCCATCCCGCCGTGTACTGCTGCTGCATCCAGGCGGCCGTCAGGTTGGGCTGGCTGCAGGCCCGGTTGGCACCGCCGAGGTAGACGCCGATCGCCTGGTAGGGCGAGTTGGCCCGCCAGGCGCTCATCGCGGTGGCGCTGGGGGCGGTGCAGGCGTCGAAGCCCTTGCCGGTGTGGTTGGTCGCGTCGGCCGGCAGTCGCGGCGGCGTCGAGGCCGCCGCGGCGGACGGGGCTGCCGGAGCGCTCTTCGGCGCCGAGCCGGCCGGAGCCGAGCCCGCGGACTTGGACTTGGCCACCGCGCCGGACAGCCCCGCCGAGGCGATGACCGTCCGGATCAGTGCCTGGTCGCCGTTGTACACGCCGGTGACCTTGATCCCCGGACCGGTTGCCCGGACCGTCCGGTCCGTCGCCGAGACCGTGGTGGCCGACGGGGCGTCAGCGGCGCCCGGCTCGATCACCAGCGCCTCGGTGCGGCCTACCACGTGGGCGGGGCACGCCTGCCGGTCCCCCGGCGTCCCGAGGTAGACGGCGTTCCGGTCGAACCGGACACAGGCCGTGGGGTCGGCCGCCAGGTCGATCACCGGCCAACTGCCGGGCGCCTTGAACGAGTACCCCAGGTACGTCACGTCCTTGACGTCGGAGGACGACGCTCCCATCGCGACCGGGGCGGTCCCGAGGCCGGCGACGGACAGCGCCGTCGCAGCTCCGAGGACGGCAAGTATTCGCTGGTGGGATGCACGGGAACCGAGCGGCATGGTGATGATTGCTCCTGCGTCGAGTGGTCCGGACGGCATGTCGGATGCAGCGTAGTGACACCGACCGACACGCCGGTAACCTCACACGTCGTCAGGACCCGACCCGGTTCCCGCCGTTCCCCGGCGTCACGGACCGGGGGTCAGGTGCCGGCGGCCGGCGATCTGCTCGAAGATCAGGTTTGTCCGAGTCTGGGCCACCGCCGGGTGGGTGGTGAGGTGGTTCACCACGAAGTCGCGCAGGGCGTCGGGGTGCGCGAGCGCGACGTGCAGCAGGTAGTCGTCGGAGCCGGCCATGTGGAACACCGCCACCACCCCGGGCAGGTCGGGCGCCACGTCGCGGAAGCTCTCGTTCTGCTCCCGGGTGTGCGCCCGGAGCCGGACCGAGATCATCGCCTGCAGCGGCAGCCCGATCGCGGCGGGCGCGATCTCCGCCCGGAACGCCCGGATCACCCCGCGCTCGCACAGCGTCCGCACCCGGGCCAGACAGGTCGACGCGGCTATCCCCACCGCCTCGGCGAGCGCGTTGTTCGGGGTACGGGCGTTGTCGACCAGGATCCGCAGGATGGCCCGGTCCACGTCGTCGAGGGGCGCGCGGCGAGCGCGGGAGAAGTTCGGCACGGCGCCCAGACTCGCCTGCCGTTCCGACGATCCACAAGGTTTCCAAGGCTTCTTCCGAATGTTCTGCGGACTGCTTCCCCCGCTGCCGTCACAGGTTCCATCCTGGGCTGCCATGAGCCGAACCGACCTCCTCGACGGACCAGCCCTCCCCCACCCGCCGGCCCCCACCGAGGAGCCGGACGCCGCCGACTTCGCGATCCCGGCCGCCGGCCTCGGCAACGAGCAACGCCTGCGTGCCCTCGACCGGTTGGACGGCTACCTGACCAGGAAGCGCCGCAACCTGCTCGGCTACCAGGCCACCCAGGAGATGGGCGGCTGTGCCTTCGACCTCGGCCGGTTCCTCCAGCACAACATCAACAACCTCGGCGACCCGTTCCAGAGCGGCGGCTACAAGCCGAACACCAAGGTCGTCGAACGCGCGGTGCTCGACTACTACGCCGCCCTGTGGCACGCGAACGGGCCGCACGACCCGGCCGACCCGGAGTCGTACTGGGGCTACGTGCTCTCGATGGGCTCCACCGAGGGCAACATGTACGCGCTCTGGAACGCCCGGGACTACCTCACCGGCAAGCCCCTGCTCCGGTCCGCCACCGGCGCCGCCGCCCGCTCGAACTCCCTTCCCCCGGTGGCCTTCTACTCCGAGGACACGCACTACTCCTTCGCCAAGGCCGTCCGGGTGCTGGGCGTCGAGACCTGCCACGCCGTCGGCACCGAGCAGTACCCCGGCGAGTGCCCCCTGGCGGGGGACTGGCCGACCGAGGTGCCCTCCCGCAGCGGGCCGTCCGGCAGTTCCTGGGACGGCACCGGCGAGATCGACGTCGACGCGCTCGCCGCCCTGGTCGAGTTCTTCGCCGCCAAGGGCCACCCGATCTTCGTCAGCCTCAACCTGGGCAGCACCTTCAAGGGCGCCCACGACGACGTCCGGCAGGTCTGCGAACGCCTGCTCCCGATCTTCGAGCGCCACGGCCTGATCCGGGCCGAGGTCACCCACGGCCGCGACCCGCAGACCGGCGCCCCGCGCACCGACCTGCGCCGCCGCTTCTGGATCCACGTCGACGGAGCCCTCGGCGCCGGCTACGCCCCGTTCCTCCGGATGGCCACCGCGGACCCGTCGTTCGGCTGGACCCCGGACACCGCCCTCCCCGAGTTCGACTTCGGACTCACCCTCCCCACCCGGGAGTTCGGCGACCTCGACCTGATCTCCTCGATCGCCATGAGCGGCCACAAGTGGCCCGGCGCGCCCTGGCCCTGCGGCATCTACATGACCAAGGTCAAGTACCAGGTGTCCCCGCCCTCCCAGCCCGACTACACCGGCGCCCCCGACACCACCTTCGCCGGCTCACGCAACGGCTTCTCCCCACTGATCCTCTGGGACCACCTCTCCCGCCACTCCCACCGGGACCAGGTCGACCGGATCCGCCGCGCCCAGGAGCTGGCCGCCTACCTCGAACAGCGACTCCGCCTGCTGGAGCTCTCCCACCACCTCACCCTGTGGCCCGCCCGCACCCCGGGCGCCATCACCGTCCGCTTCCGCCGCCCCAGCCCCGCCCTGGTCACCAAGTGGTCCCTCTCCTCCCAGGACGTCCTCACCACCCCCGGCGACGAATCCACCCGCCGCAGCTACGTCCACGTCTTCCTGATGTCCTCCGTCGACCGCCCCAAGCTCGACGCCCTCCTCGCCGACCTCGCCGACGACCCGGCCCTCCGCACACCCCCACTCTCCTGAGCCCCCGAACACCGAAGAGCCGGCCCCTCGGGGTCACCCCCGACGAACCGGCTCTCCACCACACCCTCCGAACCCGGAGCCCCCTGTCGGGTTCGAACCGACGACCCCCGCTTTACAAGAGCGGTGCTCTGGCCAACTGAGCTAAGGAGGCGAGGTGACCGTCCGCGGCGAGGCCACGGCGGCACCAGTGGGCAGTGTACCGGGCGGTGGTGCCCTGGTGGGGTGGGTTATCGGGGGTCGGCCGGGCGGTCGTGACCGGACTGATGCCGAAATCGGTCGCCCGGAGGGCTGACAATCCGACGATCGGCCGGGTACCGTCGCGAGCAGTCGTCGCGGCGGTGGTTCAGACCACTGACCAGGGACGGCGGACGACAACCCAACCTTTACTCGGATCGTCCGGCACGTTCCTGCCGGTGAAGGAGTGCAAGAACCATGGCTTCTGTCACGTTCGACAAGGCGACCCGGCTGTACCCCGGCGGCACCAAGCCCGCCGTGGACGCCCTGGAGCTGCACGTCGAGGACGGCGAGTTCCTCGTCCTGGTCGGCCCCTCCGGCTGTGGCAAGTCCACCAGCCTCCGGATGCTCGCGGGCCTGGAGGACGTCAACGGCGGTGCGATCCGCATCGGCGACCGCGACGTCACCCACCTGCCGCCGAAGGACCGGGACATCGCGATGGTGTTCCAGAACTACGCGCTGTACCCGCACATGACCGTCGCGGACAACATGGGCTTCGCGCTCAAGATCGCCGGCGTGAACAAGGCCGAGATCCGCGCCAAGGTCGAAGAGGCCGCCAAGATCCTCGACCTGACCGACTACCTGGACCGCAAGCCGAAGGCGCTCTCCGGCGGTCAGCGCCAGCGTGTCGCGATGGGCCGCGCGATCGTCCGCGAGCCGCAGGTCTTCCTGATGGACGAGCCGCTCTCCAACCTGGACGCCAAGCTCCGCGTCTCGACCCGCACCCAGATCGCGTCGCTCCAGCGCCGCCTGGGCATCACCACCGTCTACGTGACGCACGACCAGGTCGAGGCCATGACCATGGGCGACCGGGTCGCGGTGCTCAAGGACGGTCTGCTCCAGCAGGTCGACACCCCGCGCAACATGTACGACCGCCCGGGCAACCTCTTCGTGGCCGGCTTCATCGGCTCGCCCGCGATGAACCTGGTCGACGTCCCGCTGGTGGACGGCGGCGTGAAGTTCGGCGGTTCGGTCATCAACGTCTCCCGGGACGAGCTGGCCGGCGCCGGCACCGACAAGAGCGTGACCGTCGGCATCCGCCCGGAGCACTTCGAGATCGTCCCGGCCGGCGGCATCGAGGGCGTCGCGGTCACCGTGAACGTGGTCGAGGAGCTCGGCGCGGACGGCTTCGTCTACGGCACCACCAAGATCGGTGGCGACGACAAGGACATCGTCGTGCGCGTGCACGGCCGTCAGATCCCGCAGAAGGGCGAGACCATCCACGTGGTCCCGACCGGCGGCGAGACCCACGTCTTCAACACCACCACCGGTGCCCGCCTGAGCGCCTGACGACCCGTCGCGGGGCGCGGCGGCGCCTGACGACTTGTCGACATCACGAACCCCCGGCCGGAGCTTCTCCGGTCGGGGGTTCGGTCGTCCGTGCGCCGTGCGTCAACCGGATGGCAGGACGAAACAGGACACGCGTCACTCATTGGGGTAACGGAGGGCGACCCGGGCCCCACGCACCGCTACGCTCCTGACCGTGAAGCAGCTCGTGCGCCGCATCGGCCAGACCGTTGCCCTGACCCTGCCCGTGATCCTGGTGACCACCGGCACGCTCGCCGTCACCCGCGTCCCCTGGGCGCCACCCACCGGCCTCGACCAGCAGGTGGTGGCCGCCGCCAGTGGCGACGGCACCATCGGCCGCACCGCGGCCGCCACCAACACGCAGGGCATGGCCCCGCAGGACGCCCTCCGGGTCGACCTGATGGACGAGCTGCGCACCCACAACCCGGGGACCGCGCTCGACCTGCTGGAGCGCACCATGCGGGAGAAGCCCACGCTCACCCCGTACTGCAGCACGCTGGCCGCCGACCTCGGCAAGGCCGCCGTGCGCAAGTACCAGGGCGACGCGCAGCGGGCCCGCTCGTTCGCCCGCCCGGTCTGCGACGGCGCGTTCGCGGCCGGCGTGGTCGGCTAGCCACCCACCCCTACGCCCGACAGGCGGCCCGACAGGCGGCCCGACAGGCTCGGCCGGTCCGGCCGGGGCGCGATCCCGGGGCACCCCGTGCGGTCACCCCGGCGGCCCTAGAGTGCTGTCATGACCGCTGACTCGACCGCACCGCACCCGCACTCCCCCGCCGTGACCCAGGCCGTCATCCTGGCGGGCGGGCAGGGTTCGCGACTGCGCCCGTACACCGACGACCGGCCCAAGCCGCTGGTCGAGATCCCTGGTACCGGGATGCCCATCCTCGGCCACCAGCTCGGCTGGCTGGCCGCCGAGGGGGTGACGGACGTGGTGATCTCCTGCGGGCACCTCGCCGAGGTGCTCCAGGACTGGCTCGACCGGGCCGACCTGCCGCTCGCCGTCAGCACCGTGGTGGAGACCGTCCCGCTCGGCCGGGGCGGCGGCCTGAAGTACGCGGCCAAGGCCCTCCCCCGGCCCGACGAGCCCTGGTACGCCACCAACGGCGACATCTGGACCCGCTTCAGCCTGCGGGACATGGCCGCCTTCCACCACGAGCGGGACGCCCTCGCGACGCTCGCACTGGCCCGGCCGCGGATCCCCTGGGGCGCGGTGGAGACCGACCAGTTCGGCAACGTGCTGGACTTCATCGAGTCGCCGCCCTCGCCCTTCCTGATCAACGCCGGGCTGTACGTCTTCGGGCCGGGCTTCCAGGAGCTGCTGCCGGACGTCGGCGACCACGAGCGCACCACGTTCCCCCAACTCGCCCGCAGCAAGCGGCTGGCGGGCTACCAGCTGCCCCAGGGGTGCTACTGGCGGGCGATCGACACCGCCAAGGACCTCACCGAGGCCGCCAAGGAGCTGGCGGCGAGCACTTCCTGACGACTGGCGACTGGCGACCAACGACTGACGACTGACGACAGCTCAGAAAAGCGCCCCGGAACGGCCGGAGCGCGGTGGACGGAAGTCGTCCACCGCGCTTCGGCCGTTCACCGGGGCCGGCTCAGGCATCCACCCCGGCGGCGTGAGCGGACCCCGCACCCATCCCCACCAGCAGCGGGGCGCCGAGCACCCCGCCGAGCAGCCCGGGGGTGCCGCTGGAGGCCGGCTTGGCCGGGGTGCCACCCGTGCTGCTGGTCCCGGTGCTGCCGGTACCGCTGCCCGCCGGGGCGCCCTTGGTCGGGGCCGGGGCGACCGAGCCGGACTCCGACTTGGTCGAACGGGGCTTGGCGCTCCCGCTCTTGGCGGGCGTGAGGGTCGGGCTCGGTGCGGGAGTCTTCGGAGCCGGCCCGGCCGGGGCCGGGGTGGGCGACGGGCCGTTGCCGGGCCACATCGGCGAACCGAAGTCGGTCGGGGGCTTGACCGGCACCGGGTCGGGCCGGCCGCCGGTACGGACCGCCGCGCCGAGCATCGAGCCGAGCAGCAGGGTCAGCCCGACCACCACGGCGGTCACCACACCGCTGCGGCGCAGGATCCGCCGGCGCAGCGCGGCCGGGGCCGAGCTGCCGTACCGGCGCCACGCCTCCAGCGCGATCCGGCCGTCCAGCGAGCCGAACGGCGCCCCGGCGATCAGCAGCGGGCTCCAGGCCGCCAGGAAGATCAGGTCCGGCGTGTCGTAGACCGGCACCGCCCGCCAGCTGACCGTGAACAGCAGCGCTGCCGAGAGGGCCATCGCCGTCCCGGCCGCGACCCGCTGCCAGAGGCCGAGGATCGACAGCACGCCGACCACGATCTGGATGAAGGCCACCGCGAGGCCGGAGCCCACCGGGTGCGCCATCGCGAAGTCCAGCAGCGGCTGGGCCACGCCCCACGGGTGCAGCGAGGAGAGCCAGCGCATCATCGAGCCGCGGTCGCCGCCGTCGAAGTACACCGGGTCGCAGAGCTTGCTGAACCCGGCGTAGACCGAGAGCGAGCCGAGCACGATCCGCAGCGGCAGCAGCACCAGGCCGAGGTCGACCTTGCGGCCGGGGTACTTGCCCTGGCCGTAGTCGGTGCCGACCGCCGAGACCTCGGGCAGCTCGCCCGTCGGGGCCCAGCTGTCCACCGGCTCCGGGACGGGCGGCCTGGCCGGCCGGTACGCCTGGAGCTGTTCGGTGGCCTCGCCGCCGACCGGCCGGGCCGGGGCCGGCACGGTGTTGAGGCGGACCGCCTCCAGCAGCTGGGTGGCCGCCAGGTCGCCGGGGGGCGCCTGGCCCGTCCAGGTGACGGCGGTGACCCGCCCCTTGCGCCGGACCGGGGTGGCACCAGCCACCACCGCGCCGCCCGCACCGGCCAGCGCCGGGACCTGGAGCCCGCCGACCACGACCTGGGGGGTGACCATCGGGCGTGGGGTGAAGCCCGCCATCCCGTACGGATCGCCGAAGGCCGCGCCCGCCGGGGCGTCGATCAGCGGGGCCACCGGGGCGGCCAGCCGGACCCGGAAGCTGGCCTGGGTACTACTGAGCCGAGCCGGGTCGGACGGCACCTTGACCGTGTTGAGGCCGGGGCCGGCATCTATTCCCGCCATGCCGCCCGGGGCAGGGCGCCGAGGTGTTCTGGTGTCCACACCCGTCTAACCGGGTGACGGCCGGTTAGGACACTCTCCCGGGTGGATTCCCGGCCCGGATTGAAGTGATCATGAGTAAACCGATCGGGCCTGACCAGGCCCGATCGGTTCACTACGACAAATGAGCGTCAAGCTCCGTCGGGTCAGGCGCCCTTGGCCCGCAGCCGGGCGGCCTCGTAGAGCACGATGCCCGCCGCCACACCGGCGTTCAGCGACTCGGTGGCCCCGGGCATCGGGATCCGCACCCGGATGTCACAGGTCTCCGAGACCAGCCGGGAGAGGCCCTTGCCCTCGCTGCCGGCCACGATCACGACCGGGCCGGTGAGCGCCGCCAGATCGCCGATCTCCGCCTCGCCGTCGGCCGCCAGGCCGACCACGATCAGGCCGGCCTTCTGGTAGCCCTCCAGCGCGCGGGTCATGTTGGTGGCGCGCGCCACGGGCAGTCGCGCCGCAGCGCCCGAGGAGGTCTTCCACGCCCCGGCGGTCATGCCGGCGGCCCGACGCTCCGGGATCACCACGCCGTGCGCCCCGAAGGCGGCGGCGGAGCGGACCACGGCGCCGAGGTTGCGGGAGTCGGTGACCCCGTCCAGCGCGATCACCAGCGGGTCCTCGCCGTTGTCGGCGGCGTCGGCCAGCAGGTCGTCCGGGTGCGCGTACTCGTACGGCGGGACCTGGAGCACCATGCCCTGGTGGTTCATCCCACCGGTCATGTTGTCGAGCTGGACGCGCGGCGCCTCCATCAGCGGCACACCGCGCTCGGTGGCGGCCTGCAGCGCCTCGCGCACCCGGTCGTCGGTGTCGATGAACTGCAGCACGTACAGCGCGGTGGCGGGCACCCCGCCGCGCAGCGCCTCGACCACCGAGTTGCGACCGAAGACCAGCTCGGCAGCGCCCGAGCCGCCGCGCCCGCCCCGGCCGCCGGCCCCGGCCCGGCGCATGCCGGCCCGCGACTTGGCGTCCATCTCGCGCTTCACGGCGGCGTTGGCCTGCCGCTGCTTGATGTGACCCTTGCGGGCCGAGGCGGGCGGGGTCGGGCCCTTGCCCTGGAGCGCCTTCCGGCTGTGCCCGCCGGTGCCGACACTCGCGCCCTTCTTCGAGTCGGGGTTGCGTCGGTTCCTGCGCTGGCTGTTGCCGGCCATGGCTGTACTTCCCTTGTCTGTCTCGCACGCCCCGGCGGCGACCGCCGACGGCATGCTCTGCGTCATGCGGATGGGCCGTACCGGTCAGGTACGGCCCACCCTCACCCCGGTGAGCGGGGTTACTGGTTGTTGAGCGTCCAGCGTGAGCCGGTCGGGCCGTCCTCGATGGACAGGCCCGCCAGCACCAGCTGGTCGCGGATCGCGTCCGCGGTCGCGAAGTCCTTGCGGCCCCGGGCGGCCTGCCGCTGCTCCAGCACCAGCTGGACCAGCGAGTCGACGACCCCGTGCAGGTCGTCACCGCGTTCGGCGCCGGCCCAGTGCTCGTTGAGCGGGTCGAGACCCAGTACACCGAGCATCGCACGGACCTCGGCCAGCCGCGCCACCGCGTTCTCCTTGTCGTCCGCGGTCAGGGCGCTGTTGCCCTGGCGGACGGCGGTGTGCACGACGGCCAGCGCCTGCGGCACCCCGAGGTCGTCGTCCATCGCCTCGGCGAAGGCCAGCGGCACCTCGGGCGCCGCGTCCACCGGACCGCAGCGCTCGACCACCCGCTGGATGAAATTCTCGATCCGCCCGAAGCCGGTCTCGGCCTCGCGGATCGACTCCTCGCTGTACTCGATCATCGAGCGGTAGTGCGGGGCCGCCAGGTAGTACCGGAGCACGATCGGGCGCCAGCGCTGGAGCATCTCGGAGATCAGCACCGAGTTGCCGAGCGACTTGGACATCTTCTCGCCGCTCATGGTGACCCAGGCGTTGTGCACCCAGAAGTTGGCGAAGTCGTCGCCGAACGCCTTCGACTGGGCGATCTCGTTCTCGTGGTGCGGGAAGATCAGGTCCAGCCCGCCGCCGTGGATGTCGAAGGCGTTCCCCAGGTACTTGTGCGCCATCGCCGAGCACTCCAGGTGCCAGCCGGGACGGCCGCGGCCCCACGGGGTCTCCCAGCTGGGCTCGCCCTCCTTGGACCGCTTCCACATCGCGAAGTCGCGCGAGTCCCGCTTGCCGGTCTCGCCGGTGCTCTCCGGCTGCCGGAGGTTGTCCAGCTCCTGGTTGGAGAGCGCCAGGTACTCGGGGTACGTGGTCACCGCGAAGTAGACGTTGCCCTCGGACTCGTAGGCGTGGCCCTTCGTGATGAGCGTCTGCATCATCTCGATCATCTCGGGCACGTGGCCGGTGGCCCGCGGCTCCGCCGAGGGCGGCAGGCAGCCCAGGGCCGCGTAACCCTCGTTGAAGGCACGCTCGTTGGTGTACGCGATCTGCCACCACGGGGTGCCGAGCTCGCGCTCCTTCTGGATCACCTTGTCGTCGATGTCCGTGACGTTGCGGACGAAGGTGACCTGATAGCCGCGATAGCCGAACCAACGGCGCATCACGTCGAAGTTGAGGTTGGACCGGATGTGTCCGATGTGCGGGGCAGCCTGGACGGTCGCGCCACACAGGTACATGGAGACACAGCCCGGTACAAGCGGGACGAAGTCGCGTACCTGGCGGGTGCTGGTGTCGTACAGGCGAAGGCTCACAGCGTCAAGCGTAGTGGGCGGCGGGGGGTGCCCCGCCACCTTTCGCCCACGGCGACGTCAACTGTGCCGGGTTCAGGCGTTGCCGACCGCCTTGCGGGGTGACAGTCGGACCACCACCCGGACGTCCTCCGGGCCGTCGTTCCGGTAGTCGTGCCCGAGGTACTTCCGGCTCAGCTCGTCGATCAGCTCCCGGCCGCCCGCCCTGGTCATGGTCACTTCGCCGCGCAGTTCCAGGTACTGGTACGGGCTGCCCGGCGGGTTGACGAGCAGGCTGATCCGCGGGTCCCGGACCATGTTGAGGTGCTTGCGGCGGCCCTCGACGGTGGAGAACAGCACGTCGTCGCCCTCCCGCTTGATCCACACCACCGAGGACTGCGGGCTGCCGTCCGGCTGCACGGTCGAGACGGTGACGAAGGACTTGGTGTCGAACAGTGCCTTGGCCTGTTCGGAGAGCTCGACGCCCATGCGGGTCCCTTTCGGTCGGTATGCCCGGTTCACCGGCCACGCTAGTGAACCGGGCACCGCCCGCGGGAGTTGAACACCCGTCAGACCACCGAACGGCCTAGCGGGGCACGCGGTAGACCAGCGCGGTGGCGATCGCGGCCAGGCCCTCGGCCCGGCCGGTCAGACCGAGGCCGTCGGTGGTGGTGCCGGAGACCGACACCGGGGCGCCGACCGCGGCGGAGAGGGCGGCCTGGGCCTCGGCCCGGCGCTTGCCGATCTTCGGCCGGACGCCGATCACCTGGACCGCGACGTTGCCGATCTCGAAGCCGGCCGCCCGGACGATCCGGGCCGCCTCGGCGAGCAGGGTGACGCCGGAGGCGCCGGACCACTCGGGGCGGTCGGTGCCGAAGTGCGCACCCAGGTCACCCACCCCGGCCGCCGAGAACAGCGCGTCGCAGGCGGCGTGCGCCGCCACGTCCGCGTCCGAGTGCCCGGCGAGACCGATCTCGGACTCGGGCCACTCCAGACCGGCCACCCGGAGCGGGCGGCCGGCCTCGAAGGCGTGCACGTCGGTGCCGATCCCGACCAGCGGGATCAGCGGAGCGTCAGAAGCCATCGGAGGCCCTCCTCCGGGCGAGCACGGCCTCGGCCAGCACCAGGTCCAGCGGGCGCGTCACCTTGAACGCCTCCTCGTGACCCGGCACCACGACCACCCGGCCGCCGAACTGCTCCACCAGACCGGCGTCGTCGGTCACCGTCACGGGCTCGGTCAGCGCGCGCCGGTGCGCGGCGGCCAGCACGTCCCGGCGGAAGCCCTGCGGCGTCTGCACCGCCCGCAGCGCCGAACGGTCGGGCGTAGCGAGCACCGGCTCGGGCCTGCCGCCGCTCTGCGGCTCGACCAGCTTCACGGTGTCGGCCAGCGGCACCGCCGGCACCACCGCCTCGGCCCCGGCCCGGACGGCCGCGGCGACCGCGTCCACCACCTCGACCGGGACCAGCGGCCGGGCCGCGTCGTGCACCAGCACGATGCCGACCTCGGCCGGGATCGCGGCCAGGCCGAGCCGGACCGACTCCTGCCGGGTCTCGCCCCCGGCCACCACCCGGATGTCCTTGCCGTCCAGCCCGTGGCTGTCCAGCAGGGCGATCACTTCGGCCACCCCCTCCGCCGGGGCCGCCACCACCACCAGGCCGACCGCCCGGCTGCGCGCCAGCGCCCGGACCGCGTGCACCAGCAGGGGCACCCCGCCGAGCTCGCGCAGGGCCTTCGGGGCTCCGGGGCCGAGCCGCTCGCCCCGCCCGGCGGCGGGGACCACGGCTGCTGCGACTGCTGCTGTGCCGTTCAGGGTTTCGCTCCTTCGGCGCTGTGCCGGTTCGTTCAAGTTTCGCGGTCAGGTTTCGCGCCTTCGGCGCGGTGGGTATGGCCCTGGCGAACGTTCGACGGTGCCCGGGTCCCTTCCGAAAGCACCCGGCTCCGTCCGGCCGTTCACCCCCGCACCCGGGTACGCCGAAGCGCCCGAGGTGCCGGGTGACCACCCGGGTCACGTGGGTGACCATGGTGACGCACCGGCATCGGGCGCTTCGACCTGCGGGGACTTGCGCTAGGAGGCCAGGACCTCGTCGAGCAGCGTCTCCGCCTTGTCCTCGTTGGTGTTCTCCGCGAGCGCGAGCTCGCTGACCAGGATCTGGCGTGCCTTCGCGAGCATCCGCTTCTCTCCGGCCGAGAGACCGCGCTCACGCTCACGACGCCACAGGTCGCGGACGACCTCGGCCACCTTGATCACATCGCCGGAGGCGAGCTTCTCGAGGTTCGCCTTGTACCGGCGCGACCAGTTGGTCGGCTCCTCGGTGTACGGCGCCCGCAGGACCTCGAACACCCGGTCGAGGCCTTCCTGGCCAACTACGTCACGCACACCGACGAACTCCGCGTTCTCCGCGGGCACGCGCAGCGTCAAGTCTCCCTGCTGCACCTTCAGCACCAGGTAGGTCTTGTCCACACCTTTGATCTGGCGAATCTCGATGGCCTCGATCAACGCAGCCCCGTGATGGGGGTAGACCACCGTGTCGCCAACCTTGAACGTCATGTGACAGGGCCCCTTCCGTGGCTTACCAGAATAACACGGTTCTCGGCCCACCCGAAGGGCGTTTTCGCAGGTCAGAGCCGGTCTCGGGGCTTGACAACGGCCCCTCCGGCATGCTGCGACCAGTGTTCGATGCGGCCTTACCGCAGGTCGGAGGCGGTATACGCACCTGACGAAACCTCTGGCAACACTCCCGAAACCATGATTGGATCATGGGTTTTTGCCGTATACGCGGCCGCGGCCCCCGGCGGGCCCCGGCGGCCGTCCGCACGGGGACTCACCCGCGACACGGGGCCACCCCGTGAGAACCGGACAATCCCGGTCGGTAATCTGACCCTGACCACCGACCCGAGATTCCAAGGAGATGCCGCCGCCGTGAGCCGCAGCCTTCGACGCGGCGCGATCGCCGCGATCGCCCTCGCCGCGATCCTCCCGCTGTCCGCCTGTGCCGCCGGGAACTCCCCGGACACCCTGCAGATCAAGCCGGACAACGCCGCGACGTCGATCGGGGACACCCTCAAGCTCAACAACATCGTGGTGGTGACCGCGGACGGCGCGAGCTCGGAGCACGCCGGCCCGGCCCAGCTGACGGTGAACATCAGCAACACCGGCAGCAGCGCCGAGACCCTGCAGTCGATCACCGTCGGCGAGGGGGCCACGGCGACCTTCGCGGACGCCAAGGGCGCCGCGCTCTCCGAGATCGTCATCCCGGCCGGCAGCGCCGTGCTGATCGGCGGCGAGGGCCAGCCGGTCGCCAAGGTCGCCTCGGCCAAGCTGGAGGTGGGCGGCTTCGCCCCCGCCGCCTTCTCGTTCGCCAAGGCCGGCAAGGTCGCGACCGAGGCCCAGGTGCACTCGGCCAAGGGGATGTACGAGGACTTCGGCCCGACCGCCAACCCGTCGGCCTCGCCGTCCGCGGCCGCCTCGGCCTCCGCTTCGGCTTCGGCCGGCGCCTCGGGCTCGGCGACGCCGTCGGCCGGCGCCTCGACCTCGCCCTCGGGGTCGACCACCGCGGCCTCGCACTGACCGCAGCTCATGCCGAAGGCCCCCGCTCGCACTGAGCGGGGGCCTTCGGCGTGCGGTTTACGGCTCGAACTTGTAGCCCAGGCCACGGACCGTCACTAGGTAGCGCGGGGCACCCGGGTCCGGCTCGATCTTGGCCCGCAGGCGCTTCACGTGGACGTCCAGCGTCTTGGTGTCACCCACGTAGTCGGCGCCCCAGACCCGGTCGATCAGCTGCATCCGGGTGAGCACCCGGCCCGCGTTGCGGAGCAGCATCTCCAGCAGGTCGAACTCCTTCAGCGGCAGGTCGACCTTGGCGCCGTCCACCGTGACCACGTGCCGGTCGACGTCCATCCGGACCGGACCGGCCTCCAGCGCGCCGGGGCCGCCACCGTTGTCACCCGGTCCGCCGTCCTCGCCGCGGCGGCGGAGCACCGCGCGGATCCGGGCGACCAGCTCGCGGGTGGAGTAGGGCTTGGTGACGTAGTCGTCGGCACCTATCTCCAGGCCGACCACCTTGTCGATCTCGCTGTCCTTCGCGGTGACCATGATCACCGGGACGTTGGAACGGACCCGGAGCTGACGGCAGACCTCCGTACCGGGCAGGCCGGGGAGCATCAGGTCGAGCAGCACCAGGTCGGCGCCGTTGCGTTCGAACTGCTCCAGCGCGTCGGGGCCGGTGGCGGCGATGGCCACCTCGAAGCCCTCCTTGCGGAGCATGTACGACAGGGCGTCGCTGAACGACTCCTCGTCCTCGACCACCAGTACTCGGGTCACGATCGCGCCTCCGGGGCAGGAAGGGGGTTGGGGAGGATGGTTGGGCTGTGCGGGCTCGCCGCCGGAGCCTGACCGGCGGGGAGTCGGACGGTGAAGGTGGATCCCTGGCCCTCGACGCTCCACACCGACACGGTGCCGCCGTGGGAGGCGGCCACGTGCTTGACGATGGAGAGGCCCAGGCCGGTACCGCCGGTGGCCCGGGAACGGGCCGGGTCCACCCGGTAGAAGCGTTCGAAGATCCGCTCGCGGTCCTTCTCGGAGATGCCGATGCCCTGGTCGGTCACCGAGATCTCGATCAGCTCGCCGTCCGCCTCACCGAGGGCGGCGGCGCTTGAGATCCGCCGGGTGGCGATCGCCACCCGGGTACGGGGCGGGCTGTAGTTGACCGCGTTCTCCACCAGGTTACCCAGCGCCGCGGCCAGCTGGCCGCGGTTGCCGTGCAGGTAGAGGCCGCCGATGCCGCCCGCCGCGATGTGGATCTGCTTGGCGGCGGCGGGCTGGCGGCAGCGGTCGATCGCCTCGGCGATCAGGGTGTCCACCGGCACCGGCTCCGGGTCGACCATCAGCTGGTCGTCCTGGACCCGGGACAGGTCGATGATCTCCTGCACCAGGCTGGCCAGCCTGGTGGCCTCGATCTGCATCCGGCCGGCGAAGCGCTGCACCGCCTCCGGGTCGTCGGACGCGTCCGCGACCGCCTCGGAGAGCAGCGAGAGCGCGCCGACCGGGGTCTTCAGCTCGTGCGAGACGTTGGCCACGAAGTCCCGCCGGACCGCCTCGATCCGGCGGCGCTCGGTCAGGTCCTCGACCAGCACCAGGACCAGCCGGGAGCCGAGCGGGGCGACCCGGACGGAGACCGCCAGCGGGTCGGTGGCGCGGGCCGCACCGGGCCTGGGCACCTCCAGCTCGACCTGGCGGATCTCACCGTCCCGGCGGGTGGCGCGGGCCAGCGAGAGCATCTGCTCCACGGCCATCGCCCCTCCCCTGACCAGACCCATCGCGTAGGCGGCGGAGCTGGCCTTGACCACCTCGTCGCCCTCACCGAGCACGATCGCGCAGGAGCGCAGCACCGAGAGCACGGTGTCCACCCCCGGCGGGAGCGGTGGTTCCTGCGTCGGCGTGCTGCCGACACCTGTCTTTCCGCCCTTGCCGCCGCTGCCTGCCCTGGCCTGCTCCCGCTCACTCCAGCGGAAGGCGATCGCGGCTGTGAGACCGACACCGAGCCCGGCTATGGCGCAGGCTGCGGCGAGGGCCACGTTCACGTCCATGTGGTCAGCGTAAGCGCACCTCGGCGGCCCACCCCCGGGGTGAGATCAAGGCATCGGCCGCGCGTTGCCGAGAATTCACCTTCACGCTGCCACTGGTTCACTGCACCGGCCGTGCGTGGTCGCCCAAACGGCCCAGGGTGGGTTGCACAGCCCGTTCGGGCGGTGGCGGCACTACGATGCCGCCACCAGCAGCGGCCACCCCGATCATCAGACGGGCTCGCTTGTGACGTGAGAAGGCCGGTCGGCACCGCCACCGACAGAGCTACTGAGGAGAGCAAGAATGCGCGACGCGTACCACGAGGAACTCGACTCGATCAGCGACGGCCTGGTCGAGATGGCCCGGCTGGTCGGTTCGGCCATGGGCCGGGCCACCACCGCGCTGCTCGACGCGGACCTGGCGCTGGCGGAGAGCGTGATCGCCGCCGACGACAAGGTCAACGCCCTGCACCACGACCTGGAGAACCGGGCGATCGACCTGCTGGCCCGGCAGCAGCCGGTCGCCACCGATCTGCGGATCGTGGTCACCTCGCTGCGGATGAGCTCCGACCTGGAGCGCTGCGGCGACCTGGCCCGGCACGTGGCCAAGGTGGCCCGGCTGCGCTTCCCGGAGACCGCCGTCCCGGCCGACCTGCACCCGATCGTGCTGGAGATGGGTCAGCTCGCGCAGCGCCTGGTGGCCAAGGCCGGCCAGGTGATCGCCACCAAGGACGTCGAGAAGGCGCTGGAGCTGGAGCAGGACGACGACGCGATCGACGCGCTGCACCGCGAGCTGTTCTCGCACCTGCTCGACGACCGCTGGCAGCACGGCATCGAGACCGCGGTGGACGTCACCCTGGTCGGCCGCTACTACGAGCGCTTCGCCGACCACGCGGTCTCGGTGGCCAAGCGCGTGGTCTTCCTGGTGACCGGCGAGCACGCGGGCGACTTCGTCGCCAACGCCGAGGCCGCCGAGTAGCGGGACGGCCACGGCGCGGGGGCGCACGGGGCGGTTTCGAACCGCCCCTGCGCGCCCGTTGACGCCCCGTCACCGACCGGGCTTCACTCAGGGGGTGGCCACAGCCCCGTGTGCGCCGCAGTGTGCCAGTGCCGAGGAGGGCCCAGCACGATGAAGGCAACCACCGCTCCCACCAGTCCACCGGCGAGCGTCGTCGAGCCGACCAACCCCGCCCTGCTCCCGATCCTCGCCGCCGGCTGCGGCTGTGGCGGCGGCTGCGGCTGCGGCTGCCAGTCGGGCGCCCCCTGCCAGTGCGGCGGCGCCGCGGGTGGCTGCTGCGGCGGTCACTGACCCGGGCCGGTCCCACCGTCCCGCCCGTCGGCCGGGCACCCCTGTCCTGAGCGGGGTGCCCGGCCGACGTACGCCGGCCGGGGCCCGGAGCCGGTGCCTAGAACTGCAGGTCGACGCAGGAGTAGAAGGCGTTCGTGGTGTCCGCCACGTCCCACACCGCGAGCAGCACGTGGTGCCCGGTCAGCCCGGCCGGCAGCGGGACGCTGTGGGTGAGCGTGCTGGGCGGCTGCTGGTTGTTGCCCGGGACGGTCAGCAGCGGGGTGAGGTTGAGGTTGCTCCGGCTCAGCACCGAGGCGGCGTTGTAGCCCGGCTTGGTGAGGAAGTACCGGTACGACGCGGTGGCGTGCCGGGCGGTGAACTTCCAGGTGAAGTTCTGCCGCTGACCCGCCGTCACCTTGGTGGTCGGCCAGGCCCCGTTCCGCGGCGCGTCCAGCTGGGCGAACCGGCTGTTGCCGCCCGCGCAGAGCTTGCCGTCGGCCGGGCCGCTGTTCGGGAAGCCCTTCGGCCCCTCGACGCTCTGCGGCTCCCACTGGATGTCGCCGCAGCCGGTGACGGTGCCCGCCGCGCAGTACGCGGCGCGGCTCGGCGGGCCGCTGATGTAGCCGTGCGAGAAGGCCGGGATCGCGGTGGCGACCGGTACGGCCAGGGCCCCGACGAGGGCCGCGAACAGGTGGCGCTTACGCATGGTGCTCCTTCCGGACTCGGCTCCGGGCAGGCCGGAGCGAGCGGTGGGGGTGGATGGAGTGCATGACTGGCGAACGGCCGCCGGTGGGGGATCTTGGCGTGCTCGCGCCAGCGCTGGTGCATACGGTAGGAGCGCACGGCCGACCCGTCAATGGTCTGAACCACCGCCCCACGGCGGCCAGTTGACGATCCGGCGAACGAAAGGGCCCCGCCGGCGCGGCTGCGCCGACGGGGCCCTCGGGGACTGCCTCGGGCTTACTTCTTGCCCTGGTTCTTGACCGCCTCGATGGCGGCCGCGGCGGCGTCCGCGTCCAGGTAGCGGCCGCCCTTGGCGAGCGGCTTGAAGTCGGCGTCCAACTCGTAGACCAGCGGGATGCCGGTCGGGATGTTCAGGCCGGCGATGTCCTCGTCGGAGATGCCGTCGAGGTGCTTGACCAGCGCGCGCAGGCTGTTGCCGTGCGCGGTGACCAGGACGGTCTTGCCGGCCGCCAGGTCGGGCACGATCGCGTCGTACCAGTACGGCAGCATCCGGTCGACGACGTCCTTGAGGCACTCGGTGCGCGGACGCAGCTCGCTCGGGATGTCGCCGTAGCGGGCGTCGTCGGACTGCGAGTACTCGGTGCCGTCCTCCAGCGCGGGCGGCGGGGTGTCGTACGAGCGGCGCCAGAGCTGGAACTGCTCCTCGCCGAACTCGGCCAGGGTCTGGGCCTTGTCCTTGCCCTGGAGGGCGCCGTAGTGACGCTCGTTCAGCCGCCAGCTGCGGCTGACCGGGATCCAGTGCCGGTCGGCCTTGTCCAGGGCGATCTGCGAGGTGCGGATCGCGCGGCGCAGCAGGGAGGTGTGCAGCACGTCGGGGAGGAAGCCCTCGGCGGCGAGCAGTTCGCCACCGCGTGCGGCCTCCTTCTCGCCCTTCTCGTTGAGGTCGACGTCGACCCAGCCGGTGAAGAGGTTCTTCTGGTTCCACTGGCTCTCGCCGTGACGGAGCAGGATCAGTCGGTAGGTCGTGTCAGCCATGGGGCTCAGCTTAATAGAGGCGGATAACGGGTGGTCGGGACGAAGGTCCGTCGGTAATGTTCGGATCGAAGATTTGCCACTTACATGGCCGCTGAGCGGGTCGACCTGCCCTGTCCCGCACCGCTCAGCGCGACCTCACGCCCCCGGGGAGCCCCAGATGCCCGCCCTGCACAGCCTGGTCGTCTCACTATCGGAGACGGGCCGTGGACTCCCCCGCCGGTTCTGGTGGCTCTGGACGGCCACCCTGGTCAACAAGCTCGGCGGCTTCGTGGTGCCGTTCCTGGCGCTCTACCTCACCGTCGACCGGGGTTACTCCGCGGCGTACGCGGGTCTGGTCGCCTCGCTGTTCGGCCTCGGCTCGGCGATCGCGGCGGTCGGCGGCGGCGTGCTGACCGACCGGATCGGGCGGCGGCCGACCCTGCTGGCGGCGCAGCTCGGCACCGGCGTCAGCGTGGCGGTGCTCGGCTTCACCGACGGGCCGGTGGCGATCGCCTCGATGGTCTTCCTGGTCGGGCTGGCCAGCAACGCCTCCCGGCCGGCCATCTCGGCGATCATCGCCGACCTGGTGCCCGCCGAGGACCGGGTGCGGGCGTACTCCTTGAACTACTGGGCGGTCAACATCGGCTTCGGCGTCTCGACGGCCGCGGCCGGGGTGATCGCCTCGGGCGGCTACCTGACGCTCTTCCTGCTGGACGCGCTGAGCACGCTGCTCTGCGCGGTGCTGGTCTTCGTGAAGATCCCGGAGACCAGGCCGGCCGTCAGCCCCGCCGAGCGGGCCGAACCTCCGGTGCACCTCGGCACGGTGTTCACCGACCGCCGGTTCATGGCCGTGGTCGGGATCAACCTGCTGCTCGCCCTGGTCGCCCAGCAGGGCAGCACCACGCTGGCCGTGGACATGGGGCTGGCCGGGATCACCGCCACCCAGTACGGCCTGGTGATCAGCCTGAACGGCCTGCTGATCGTGCTGCTCCAGCTCCCGCTGACCCGCCTCATGCAGGGCCGGAACCGGACCGGGCTGCTGCTGGCCAGCGCCCTGCTGATCGGCTGGGGCTTCGGGCTGACCATGTTCGCGGGCTCGTCGGTCTGGTTCTTCGCCCTCACGGTCGCGGTCTGGACGATCGGCGAGATCATGAACGCGCCGACCATGACGGCACTGGTCGCCGAGCTGGCCCCGGCCCGGGCCCGGGGGCGCTACCAGGGCGTGTACTCGCTGTCCTGGTCGCTCGCGATGTTCGTCGGCCCGGTCGGCGGCGCGCTGCTGCTCCAGTACGGCGGCGGCGTGGCGGCCTGGGGCACCTGCGCGCTCCTCGGCACGGCGGCCGCGGGCGGCTTCCTGCTGCTCGGCCGGCGGACACCGGCCCAGCCGGTGCCGGTGGTGGCGGAACCGGCCCGGGCCGGCGTCTAGTCGGTCTCCGGCCGCTCGTCGACCGGACCGGCCAGGTGGGTGAAGGCCGCCAGGTTGCCGGTGGACTCGCCGCGCTTGGTGCGCCACGCCCACTCGCGCCGGATCGCGGTCGCGAACCCCAGCTCCAGCAGGGTGTTGAAGGGCTCGTCGGCCCCCTGCAGCACGGTGCCGAGCAGCCGGTCCACCACCTCGGTGCTGAGTCCCTCCAGCGGCAGCCGGCCCGCCAGGTAGACGTCACCGAGCGCGTCGATCGCGTACGCGACCCCGAACAGCTTGGTGTTGCGCTCCAACAGCCAGCGGTACACCGCCTCGTGGTTCTCGTCCGGGCGGCGGACCACGAAGGCGTTCACCGACAGGGTGTGGTCGCCGACCCGGAGCGCGCACGGGGTGGCCAGCTTGCGCGTCCCGGGCAGCGTCGCGACCAGGGTGTACGGATCGGTCGCGGCGGGCTCCCAGGCCACGCCCGCCTCGTCCAGCGCGGTCCGGAGCAGCCCGAGGGCGTCGTCCTTGGTACGGATTGCCATGGGGGAGACGTTACTCGGCGGTACCGGGGCCCGGCGTGCTGACTCCCCGTCAGTGTCGGCCCGGCTCAGGCCAGCCGCAGACCGCCGCGCAGCCCGGAGCGGTGCATCGCCGTGGTGTACACCTCGGCGGTGCTCGCCGCGGCGGTCTCCCAGCCGAACTCCGCCGCGTGGGCGGCGGCGGCCGCCCCCTGACGGCGCACCAGCTCGGCCTCGGTCACGTACGGGCGCAGCGCCCTGGCCCAGTCGTGCGGGTCGTGGCCGGTCACCAGGGAGCCCGTCCGCCCGTCCCGGACCGCGACCGGGAGGCCGCCGACGGCGGCCGCCACCACCGGGGTGCCGCAGGCCTGCGCCTCCAGTGCGACCAGCCCGAACGACTCGCTGTACGAGGGCATCACCAGGGCGGTGGCCGCTCGGTACCACTCGGCCAGCTCGGCCTGGCCGACCGGCGGGTGGAAGTGCACCACGTCGCAGATGCCGAGCTCGGCGGCCAGCTTCTGCAGGCTCTCCGGCTTGGCCAGGCCGCTGCCGGACGGGCCGCCGACCACCGGCACGACCAGCCGGCGGCGCAGCTCGGGCTCGCGGTCCAGCAGCACGGCGACCGCCCGGAGCAGCACGTCCGGTGCCTTGAGCGGCTGTATCCGGCCGGCGAAGAGCAGCACGGCGGCGTCCTGCGGCAGGCCGAGCCGGGCCCGGGCGGCCTGCCGGTCGCCGGGGCGGAACACGTCGAGGTTGACGCCGGGGTGCACCACGGCCAGCTGGTCCGGCCGGGCCGCGTAGTGGAAGGCCAGCTCGCCGGCCTCCTCGGCGGTGTTGGCGATCAGCCGGTCGGCGGCCTCGACCACCTGGCTCTCGCCGATCACCCGGGCGGCCGGCTCGGGCGTGTCGCCCTCCGCCAGCGCGGCGTTCTTCACCCGGGCCATGGTGTGCATGGTGTGCACCAGCGGCACGCCCCAGCGCTGCGCGGCCAGCCAGCCGACCTGCCCGGACAGCCAGTAGTGCGAGTGCACCAGGTCGTAGTGGCCGGGACGGTGGCCCGCCTCGGTGCGCAGCACCGCGTGGGTGAAGGCGCACAGCTGGGCGGGCAGGTCCTCCTTGACCAGGCCCTCGAACGGGCCGGCCGTGACGTGCCGGACCAGCACCCCGGGCGCCAGCTCGACCGTCGGCGCGTCGTCCGAGCTGATCGCGCGGGTGAAGACCTCGACCTCGATGTCCAGCTGGGCCAGCCGCTTGGCCAGCTCGACGATGTAGACGTTCATCCCGCCCGCGTCGCCGGTGCCCGGCTGGTGCAGCGGGGAGGTGTGCACGCTCAGCATGGCGATCCGGCGAGGCCGCCGGGAACGGCCGCCCACCAGGGCCTGCAACCGGCCCCGGGCGGGGGGCAGGAGCTGGGCACGGCGAGCCGTTCGAGCAGGGTGCTGAGTCACCTGCGGAGGCCTCCTTCGTTGCTCCCCGTCTGCCGGCCAGCGGCCGCGGGCATTCATCCAGTGTGACAACCGCCGGGGGGGTGGACGGCATTCCCGTCCACCTGGTGGGACCGCCCGACGGCCCGGCCGTAGGCTGCTGGGCATGGCCGCCTCGTTCGATCCCTCCAGCTCCGCCGCCCGTGGGCGGCGGGACCGACCGGTCGGCACGGTGACCCGGGGCACCACCAACACCAACCGGCTGCGCCGGATGGACCGCTGGATCGCCCACACGCTGGGCCCCGCGCTGCGCTCCGCCGACCGGCCGCCGGTGGCGGTGGACCTCGGCTACGGCGCCGCGCCCTGGACGGCCGTCGAGCTGTCCGGCCGGCTGCGCACCGTCCGCCCCGACGTCCGGACGGTCGGCATCGAGATCGAGCCCGAGCGGGTCGCGGCGGCGCTGCCGTACGCCGAGCCGCCGCTGCTGACCTTCCGCCGGGGCGGCTTCGAGGTCCCGCTGGACGGCACCGAGCGAGCGCTGCTGATCCGGGCCGCCAACGTGCTGCGGCAGTACGAGGAGGGGGCGGTGGCGGCGGTCTGGGAGCGGCTGTGCGGACGGCTGGCGCCCGGCGGGCTGCTGGTCGAGGGCACCTGCGACGAGATCGGGCGGCGGCACGTCTGGGTCGCGCTCGGCCCCGAGGGCCCCCGGACGGTCACCTTCGCGGCCCGGCTTGCCGGCCTGGACCGGCCGTCCGACCTGGCCGAGCGGCTGCCGAAGGCGCTGATCCACCACAACGTGCCGGGTCGGCCGGTGCACGCCTTCCTCACCGACTTCGACCGGGCCTGGTCGGCGGCGGCGCCGTACGGGGCGTTCGGCGCCAGGCAGCGCTGGGTGGCCGCCTGCCGGGCGCTGGGCGGGAGCTGGCCGCTGCTGGACGCGCGCGGGCGGTGGCGGCAGGGCGAGGTCACGGTGCCGTGGAGCGCGCTGGCACCGTAGCGCCGGGGCTCGACCGTCCGGGTGTCCGTCCGGCTCGATTCACTCGAACGAGTTATCGAATACCTCTGGTGCGCTGACGCCTCGTCACGCCACCATGGAGGCACCGCAGGAGCGGCCCGCGGTGCCCCGATCCTCCGTCAGCCCCGCTGCGCGGCCGCATGCTCGAACGCCCGGTACGCCTCCGGCCCGAACAGCACGAACCGCACCTCCGTGAGCTCCGACCCACCGTCCACGACCTCCGCCACCGCCGTGAGGGCGATCCGCGCCGCGTCCTCCATCGGCCAGCCGTACACCCCGGTCGAGACCGCCGGGAAGGCCACCGTCCGCGCGCCCAGCTCCGTCGCGACCCGAAGGGATTCCCGATAGCAGGACGCCAGCAGCCCGGCCCGCTCCTCGTACTCCTCCGGCAGGTGGACGGGCCCCACCGTGTGCACCACCCAGCGGGCCGGCAGCCGGCCCGCCGTGGTGGCCACCGCCCGGCCGGTCGGCAGGCCCTTGCCGTAGTGCCCGGCGCGCAGCCGTCGGCAGTCGGCCAGGACCTCCGGTCCGCCCCTGCGGTGGATCGCACCGTCCACCCCACCGCCGCCCAGCAGCGAGGAGTTGGCGGCGTTCACCACCACGTCCACCTGCTGCTCCGTGATGTCACCCTCGACCAGAGTGATCCGCGTCACCGTACCGACCTTTCGTCCCGTTCCCTGCGGGCACCGCAGCCGCAGTGCCCGCCGTCAGCGTCCGCCCGGCCCCGGTCGCGTGGCAATAGCCACAGAGTCGCCGCCGGGCCGGAGAAAACTCCGGAGATCACGTTATGGTCGCGGGAAGCTCCCCGACACACGGTGCCAAGCGGGCACTGCGCGCGGACCTCAGCCGTTGCCCAGTCGGGGAAAGGGAGGACCGACCGATGCCCGCAACGGGAGACGGGCGGGCACCGCGTGCCGCGTACCGGCCGGGCGCCCTCACCGAAGCACGCAGTCCGCATGCGGAGGCGATCGAGGCCGGGCACAGCCCGATACCGCACCCCCGCGCCGTCGCCGGCACCCCGGACGCCCCGTTCCGCCTGCTGGTGATCGAGAACGACTTCACCGACGCGGCCTTCCTGGAGCAGTTGGTCACCGACAGCGGCTCGGCGATCGAGCTGCACTGGGCCCAGGGGGTGGCCTCCGCCGCCACCCGGCTGGCCCGCCCGGCCGGCCGCCGCGGCCGCCCGCGCGACGCCGAGTTCGGCTGCGTCCTGCTGGACCTCGCCGACCCGGCCGACCAGCGCGGCCCGCTGCAGGGGCTGGAGGGGCTGCAAGAGCTGCTCAAGCACGCCCCGCAGACGGCGGTCGTGGTGCTCACCGACGCGGCCGGCGCCGAGCTGGGTGCCGCCGCCGTGGCGGCCGGGGCCCAGGACTTCCTGATCCGGCACGAGACCGACGGCCCGCTGCTGGCCCGCGCGCTGCGCTACGCGGTGGAGCGCAAGCGGGCCGACGAGTCCCAGCGCCGCCTGGTCGAGGCCGAGCTGCGCGGGCAGGAGAACGCCCGCCTCCAGCGCCACCTGCTGCCCACCCCGCTGCTCGACGGCGCCGGGCTCTCCTTCACCCGCCGCTACCGCCCCGGCCGCAGCCGGGCCCTGCTCGGCGGCGACTTCTACGACGCGGTCCGGACGGACGACGGCACGGTGCACGTGGTGATCGGCGACGTCTGCGGCCACGGCCCCGACGAGGCCGCGCTCGGCGTCGCGCTCCGGATCGCCTGGCGCTCGCTGGTCTTCGCCGGGCTGACCGGGCAGGCCCTGCTCACCACGCTCCAGCACGTGCTGGAGCACGAGCGGCGCAGCGACGAGATCTTCGCGACGCTCTGCATGCTGGTGCTCTCCCCCGCCCACCCCGACCCCGACTCCCCGGTCCGCGCCGAGGCCGACGCCCCGGCCGACCGGCCAGGTCGGGAGCGGGCCAGGTTCTACCTGGCCGGGCACCCCTCGCCGCTGCTGCTCGGTCCCGGCGGCACGCCGACCCTGCTCTCCGCCGACCAGGCCGGCCCGGCCCTCGGGCTGCTGCACTGCGACGACCCCGGCGCCAGTTGGCCCGCCGAGGAGCTGATCCTGGACGAGGGCTGGAGCCTGCTGCTCTACACCGACGGCCTGGTCGAGGGCCGGGTCGGCGCGGGCTCGCGCCGCCTGGGCCAGGACGGCCTGGTCGAGCTGATCGGCGACCACCAGGCCGGTGGCCTGACCAGGGGCCGGCTGGTCGACAGCGCGATCGCCGAGGTCGAGGAGCTGAACGGCGGCGCGCTGACCGACGACGTCGCGGTGCTGCTGCTGGAGCGCAACCCCGCTCCGGTGATCATGGGCTGAAACGTCGATGGGGAGCAGCCGCCCGGCTGCTCCCCTCGACGGTGACGACTCGTCACCAGGGCCCGTACGGCCCCGTGTTCTGCTTCCCGCCGTTGCCCCGGCCGTCCGTCAGCTGCTTGATCGCGGGCCGGACGTCCACCATGTAGACGATCGCCGCCGCCAGCCCGGCCAGGGTCAGGATGCTGAACACCTCCGCGCCGAACAGCAGGTCGAGCCCGAGCGCCAGCCCGAGGATCGCCAGCCAGAACGTCTTGGTCTTCTTGTCGGCGGCCCGGAAGGCGTCCTCCCGGCGGGTCACCGCGTCCACGAAGGCGAACAGCTTGAAGCCCACGGCCGCCATGGCCAGCCACCAGAACGGATCCAGGTAGCCCAACCTCAGAATCTCGGACACTGCGGACTCCTCACTGCGGCTGCGGCGACATCGTCGCCCATCCTGGCACGGCCGGCCGACCGCACCGGGGACAACGAACCGGTACCCCTGGTTCGTGCCCCGTCCGCCGCCCGACTACCGCTCGGGCAACTGCTTTCCCGGACTGCTCCCGGACTACTTCGCGGAGTCGCCGGTGCTCTTCCGGGCCCGCGGCGCCCGCTTCGGCGCCGGCTCCGCGGCGGGCTCCGCCACCGGCTCCTCCTCCTGCGCCCACTCCGACGCGGAGACCTCCTCGGGCTCCAGGTCGACCGCCACGGCCTCGACCTCGGCGGCCGGCTGCTCCGCCGGGGGAGCCTGCTGGCCCTCCACCACGGCCTTGCCCCGGACCGCCAGCTCCTCGTACGCCTCCTTGGCCTTCACGGCCAGCTCCAGCGCGAGGCCGACCTGCTGGAGCGCGAAGCCCTGGGCCTTCTCCTGCAGCCCCTTCAGGTCGCCCGGCAGCGTGGAGACCGTCTCGGTCACCTTCGCCTGCGCCTCGACCAGCCGGGTCTGCGCCTCCTGGAACCGGGCGGTGGCCTTCTCCTGGGTACCCTTGCGGTCCGCCGCGAGCGCCTCGACCTTGGCGGGCACCTCGCGCAGCTTCTCGTACGCCAGGTCCCCGGCGCCCGCGATCGCGTACAGCGGGGTCGGGTCGCTCAGCGTCTTCTTGATCTCGTCGGTGATCGGCATGACCGGTCCTCCTGCTATCCCTCGACAGTCCGGCGGTCGGCCTGTCCCTCTGCTGCTTCCCCGGGCTCGCCGACGCTCTCCTGATTCTCTTTCAGGAAGGCGTCGTAGACCGCGAGCAGCGCCTGCTTCTGCCGCTCGCTGATCAACGGATCGGCCAGGATCGCGGCCCGGAGTTCGAGCCCCTCACCCTGCCGCTCCTCCAACATCCCGGCCTGCACGTACAGCGTCTCCGCCGAGATCCGCAGCGCCTTGGCGATCTGCTGCAGGATCTCCGCGCTCGGCTTCCGCAGCCCGCGCTCGATCTGGCTCAGGTACGGATTGGAAACCCCCGCCACCTCCGCCAGCTGGCGCAGCGAGTACTGCGCGTTCCGCCGCTGCTCCCGGATGTACTCCCCGAGCGAGCCGACCTTCAGTGAAGCCATGGCAGCACTCTGCCGCACCCTGCTTGCAATTGCAAGCAGGGTGCTAGCGGGAGCAAGCTCCCCCGCGACCGGCCTCCGCTACCGCCGTCGGAGGACGCCACGGACGAAGGCCGCCTGGCCGGCGTGCTGGAGGCTGTCGGAGACGACGCTGACCAGCCGGACGCCGAGAATCACCGGCGGTGTCCAGTTCTCGTCCACGATCCGGTCCAGGGCCGGGCCGCTGAGCCCGCGTACGTACGCCAGGGTGTGCGCGTGCACGGCGTCGTAGTAGCCGGTGAGCAGGTCACCGGAGTCCACCCGGAGGGCCGCGACCTGGCGGGCGGTGTGTCCGTAGCCGGTGGCGTCCGCAGGGAAGGGCAGGCCGAAGCGGTCGTACCAGCCGCCCGCGGTCCAGAGCTGTTCGGTGCCCGCGACCTCCGCCACGTGGTCGTCCTGCACCCGGGTCAGGTGCCAGACCAGCCAGGCGACCGAGTTGGCCTTCGGGTCCAGGCGCTCCGCGAGCTCGTCGGGACCGAGTCCGGCCACCGCCTCGTGGACGGACTCACGGACCCGGCCGAACGCATCGACCAGCAGGGCTGCGCAGTTCATGCGGGCAATCCTCCCAGAGACCGGCCACCGGGTGCCGGAGGTCACGTCCGGCCGTGTCACGGGATCGACGGAACGTCGGCGCGGCACCTGCCCCGACCCGGTCGCAAGGACGACCGCTACTGCGCGGCGGCCGGGCGGTAGGTGCAGACGTTCACGCCGGCCTTGCTGGTGACGGTGGAGACCAGTTCGAGGGTGCGCAGGCCGCCGTCGGCGGGGAAGACCGACTTCCCGCCGCCGAGCAGGACCGGCATGACGATCAGGCGGAGCTCGTCGAACAGGCCCTCGGCCAGCAGCAGCCGGACCAGGGTCGGGCTGCCCATCACGGCCAGGTCGCCGCCGGGGGCGGCGTGCAGCTCGCGGAGGCGGGAGGCGGCCTGGCCACCCGGGATGCGGGTGGTGTTCTCCCAGGTCAGGTCGGAGTCGCCGAGGGTCGCCGAGACCACGTACTTCGGGAGCGCGTTCATCCGGTCGGCGAACGGGTCGCCCGCCCGCTCGGGCCAGGCGCCCGCCATGGTCTGCCAGGTGCGGCGGCCGAACAGCAGCGCGTCGGCCTTGGCGGTCGCGTCGGCGAAGGTGCCGCCGACCACCTCCGGGTCGAAGAACGGGTGCGACCAACCGCCGTGCGCGAAGCCGCCGTCGGTGTCCTCCTCCGCCCCGCCCGGGGCCTGCACGACGCCGTCGAGGCTGACGAACTCGGTGATCACGATACGCATGGGGACTCACTCCTTGTGGTTGCTCCGTGTATATCAAGGGCGGCCGACAGAACCGCCGGAACTCACCGTCCCCCGGCGGCCGGTGGAGCGGTTCGCGCCCGGATGACGGAGCGTCAGGACCGGTCGGGCGTCAGGTGGCGGGCCAGTACGGCGAGCGCTTCGGCGACCTCCCGCAGCCGGTCCGGGTCACCGTCGCCGAGGGCATCGGCCAGCGCGTCGGTGACGGTGGTCGCGCGGATCTCGGCGACCCGGGCGGACGGTTCGGCGGCGGGGTGGATCAGCGTGCGGCGGCCGTCGGCGGGGTCGGGTGCGGTACCGACCGAGCCGGCCTCCCTGAGGCGGGCGACGGCGGTGGAGACCTGGCTCTGCGGGATGCCGGTCCGGGCCACGACCTCGCTCGCGGTGGTGCCGGGGTGGGCGGCGACGTCGGTGGCGACGATCAGGACCGTACGGGTGCTGCCGGGCCGGCCGGCGGTGCCGCCCGGGGGCTCCGGGATGGCGCTCTCGCCGATCTTCATCAAGGTCCGGCCCAGTAGGAAGAGGTCGACTCCGTTCATGGGGACAAGGTACATCCAGATTGATCCATCTCTCTTGATGCATCCATTTGGATGCATTACGGTGAGGGCGGGCGCAACGGACGGACCGTCAGCGCCCGGAGAGGGACCCACCATGCCCACCGCCAGCCTCACCGTCCCCGGCGCGACCCTGCACTTCGAGGTGCGCGGGAGCGGCCCGGTCCTGCTCGTCTCGCAGAGCGGCGAGGGCGACGCCGACCGCAGCACCGACCTGGTGGCGGGCCTCACCGACGCGTACACTGTGGTCACCTACGACCGGCGGGGGCTGTCCCGCAGCCGGCCGGACGACCCGGAGCGCGGGGCGAGCCTGGCCGAGCACGCCGACGACGTGCACCGGCTGCTGGCCGCCGTCACCGACGGGCCCGCGCTGATGCTCGGGTGCAGCCTCGGTGCCTCGATCGGTCTGCACGTCGCGTCCCGGTACCCCGGGCAGCTGAGCGCCCTGATCGCGCACGAGCCGGTCACCCCGCGACTGCTGCCGCCGGCCGAACGGGCCGGGCACGAAGCCGAGCTGACCGGTCTTCAGCTGCACTACCGGCAGCACGGCCTCGGCCCGACGCTGCCCGCGATGGCCCGGCTGCTGGGCATCGACCTGCACGGGCCGACCGAGGACGGGCTGACCCCGCACCCGATGGACGCCCGCCGGATCGCCAACTTCGACCACTTCATCCGGCACGACTTCGGTGCGGTCGTGCGGGACACCCTGGACCCCGAGGCGCTGCGCGGCACCACCACCCGGATCCTCCCGGCCGCCGGGCGCAGCACGCCGCCGGAGGTCTTCGACCGCCGCTGCGCCGACGCCCTGGCCGAGTTGGTCGGCGAGCCGGTCCGGATCTTCCCCGGCGGCCACAACGGCAACCTCGCCCACCCCCGCGCCTACGCCCACCGTCTGCGCGAGGTGCTGGCCGAAGCCGTCCGAGCCGCCTGAGCGGTCGGAGCGGTCAGGCGGGCCGGGTGCCGGCCACCACGGTGGCGTCGTGCCGGTCGGAGGTGTGCAGGGTCGGCGTCAGGCCCCGCTCGGTCATCGCGGCCGCCGTGGCGGCGGCCTGGCGGGCGCTGGTCTCGATCAGCAGGTGGCCGCCCGGGGCCAGCCACCGGGGGGCGGCGGCGATGACGCGGCGCTGGACGGCCAGGCCGTCGGGGCCGCCGTCCAGGGTGAAGTGCGGTTCGTGGTCGCGGGCTTCGGCCGGGAGGAAGGGGATCGCGGCGGTGGGGACGTACGGGGCGTTGGCGACCAGGACGGTGATCCGGCCGCCCAGGGCGGCGGGCAGCGGGGCGTAGAGGTCACCCTGGTGGACCGTCGCGGTGGCCGGGAGGTTGCCCCGGGCGCAGTCGGCGGCGGTCGGGTCGAGGTCGGCGGCGTGCAGCTCGGCCGAGGGGACGGTGACGGCGAGCACGGCGGCCACGGCGCCCGCGCCGCAGCAGAGGTCGAGGGCGACACCGTCCGGCCGGAGCAGGCCGACGGCCAGTTCGGCCAGGAACTCGGTACGGCGGCGTGGCACGAAGACCCCGGGTGTGACGGTGATCCGCAGGCCGCAGAACCCGGCCCAGCCCAGGACGTGTTCGAGCGGGTGGCCCTCGGCCCGGCGGCCGACCATGGCGGCGAGCTGCTCGGGCGTGGTGGCGCCGGCGAGGAGGAGCTCCGCCTCGTCCTCGGCGAAGACGCAGCCGGCGGCCCGGAGGGTGGTGACGATGGTGGCGTACGACATGACAGCGGCCTTTCGAGCGGACGAAGGGCGCTCGGGTGGCCTGCCGGTCAGTGCGGCGGGGCGACGGAGGAGAGCACCCGTACGGGACGAGCGGTCATGGGTGTCACCTCCGGGGTCGGGTCGTGTGCTGCCGAGACCGGCACTTTACCAAAGCACAGGGCTGAACCGGCGTCAGCCGACGCTGCCGTCCGGGTCCGCCAGCCGGCGGTACGTCTCGGCCAGCAGGACGCTCAGGTCCCGCCCGCCGATCCGGATCCCGGCCGGGCCGAGGCCCGCGGTCGGCGGCTCCCCGGCGGCGGCCGGGGCGGCGGCCTGCAGGGTGAACTCGCCGTCCCAGAAGCGGGCTGCCGGGTCGGGTTCCATCAGACGGCTCCGATCGCGTCGGCGGACAGGGTGACCAACTCCCGCAGGGTGCCCGGGTCCAGGCCGGTGAGCCACTGTTCCTCGGTGGAGACGGCAGTTTCGGCGAGGGCCCGTTTGGCCTCGATCAGCTCGCCGATCCGTTCCTCCACGGTGCCGACACAGACCAGGCGGCGGACCTGGACGTCCCGGCGCTGGCCGATCCGGAACGCCCGGTCGGTGGCCTGGTCCTCGACCGCCGGGTTCCACCAGCGGTCCAGGTGGATGACCTGGTTGGCGGCGGTGAGGTTGAGCCCGGTGCCGCCGGCCCGGAGCGAGAGCAGGAAGACCCGGGGGCCGCCGGGGGCCTGGAACCGCGCGACCAGCTCCTCCCGCCGGTGCTTGGGGACACCGCCGTGCAGGTAGAGCACCTCCTCGCCGAGCCGCTCGGCCAGGTGCGGCTGGAGCAGCCGGCCGAACTCGGCGTACTGGGTGAAGACCAGCACCCGGTCGCCCTCGGCCAGCGCCTCGGTGAGCAGCTCCTCAAGCCGGGCCACCTTGCCCGAGCGGTCCCCCAACGGCGAACGGTCGTGCAGGAGTTGGGCCGGGTGGTTGCAGACCTGCTTGAGCTTGCCGATCGCCGCCAGCACGGTGCCCTTGCGCTCGACGCCCCGGACGCCCTGCTCCCGGTGCAGCACGTCGGCGACCACCGCCTGGTAGAGCCCGGCCTGTTCGGCGGTGAGGTTGCACCAGACGGTGATCTCCTGCTTGGCGGGCAGCTCGGTGGCGATCAGCGGGTCGCTCTTCAGCCGGCGGAGCACGAACGGGCCGCTCAGCCGCCGCAGTCGCGACCCGGCGTCGGCGCTGCCGTGCTGCTCGACCGGGACGGCGAACCGCTCCCGGAACGAGTCCGTACTGCCGAACAGGCCCGGGTTGGCGAAGTCCAGGACGGCGTGCAGCTCGGCCAGCCGGTTCTCCACCGGTGTGCCGGTGAGGGCGATCCGGTGCACCGTCACCGGGAGCGAACGCAGCGCCCTGGACTGGGCGGTGGCGGAGTTCTTGACGTACTGCGCCTCGTCCGCGACCACCCGCCGCCACCGGACGCCGGCCAGCGTCCGGACGTCCCGCTGGAGCACCCCGTAGGTGGTGATCACCAGGTCGGCTGCCGGCAGCTCGCCGCGGTCGCTGCCGTGGTGGACGTGCACCCGGAGCATCGGTGCGAACCGGGCCGCCTCGCGCTGCCAGTTGCCGACCAGCGACATCGGACAGACCAGCAGGGTCGGGCCGGTCGCGGTGCCCGCGTGCTGCTCGGCGGCCAGCAGGGCCAGCGTCTGGACGGTCTTGCCGAGACCCATGTCGTCCGCCAGCACCCCGCCGAGGCCGAGCCGGGCGAGGGCGTGCAGCCAGGCCAACCCCCGTTCCTGGTACGGGCGGAGGGTGGCGCCGAAGTCCGGCGGCAGGGCGGGGGCGGCGGTCTGCTCGGTCCGGCCCGCCAGCAGCTCGCCGAGCGGGCCGGTGGCGGTGACCTCGGTGACCGGGAAGCCGCCGGCGGTGGCCGCCGGGTCGAGGGCGAGCCGGAGCAGCTCGGCGGTCGGCAGCGAGCCCGAGCCGTGCCGGGCGAGGAAGGCCAAGGCGGCGGCGATCTGCCCGGCGTCCACCTCGACCCAGCGGCCGCGCAGCCGGACCAGGCCCTGCTGGGCCGCCCCGAGATCGGTCAACTCCTGCTGGGTGAACTTGACTTCGCCGATCGCGGCCTGCCAGCGGAAGTCCACCACGGCGTCCCGGTCGACCTGGGCGGCCCGCTCCACGGTGCCAGGCGGTGCGACCCGGGCGGCGGTCAGCGCCAGGCCGAGCGCGGGCCTGCGCTGCCACCAGGTCGGCAGCAGGACACCGAACCCGGCCCGGGTGAGCGCGGGTGCGGCGGTGCGCAGGAAGTCGAGCGCGCCGGCCCGGTCCAGCCGCAGGCCGGTCGGCCTTCGGCCACCACCCGGGCCGGGGCGCAGCTCGGGCCGGCGCAGGGCGGCCCGGTCGAGTTCGGCCAGGAAGCTCTCCACCGGGTCGGCGAGCTGCCGGGACAGTGCGGCGAACGCCGGTCCGCCGTCCCAGAGTTCGGCGGCCGGGACGAGCAGCGAGGGCTGTTCGACCGCCTGGATCAGGAAGTCGAGCCGCCAGTCGTCGTCATCGGGCCGTCCCTCGGGGTCGTCGTCGGCGGGGCCGAGCGGCTCGGAGAGCCGGAAACAGAGCCGGACCGGACTGTCCGCCGGTGGCGAGCTCGCCAGCCAGACCGCCAACTGCTCGCGCAGCTCGGCGAGTTCCGCCTCCGGAGCCTGGAACCGCCCGTCCGCCCGGTGCAGCGCGGCCCACCAGGCGGCCGGTGCCCCGTCGGCGGCGGGCACCGCCGTACCGTCCAGGGCGGTCCTGATCTCGTGGTCGACGAAGCGGTCCAGCAGTTCGGCGGCCAGCTCGGCGGCCCCGGTCCGGCCCTCCGCCAGTACGGCGGGCGGACACCCCCGGACCAGCGCGTCCAGCTCCCGCCGGTCGGCCCGCTCGGGGGCGGGCTGCCAGTGGGCGTACGGGGCGCCGTCCCGGTCCCGGACCACCGGGAGCGCCCGGCCCCGGCCCGCCAGCCGCCAGGCCAGGTCGTGCACGGCGGTCAGCCAGCGCAGCGAGGCGCCGTACGCGAGCTCCACCGACCCCGCCACACCCGGGAGTTCGATGCTGGCGCCGGACCAGTACGGGTCGAACAACCCGCCGAGCAGCTGGGCCGCCTCGGCCGGCGGGAAGAGCAGCACCGGCACCCGCCAGGAGGCCGGGGCGAGGCCCCGGCCGGTGGCGCCGATCGGCAGTTGCGGGGAGGGGGTGGGCGCCCCGCCCAGACCGGGCAGCCGGAGCGTGCTCCACCGCTCGGGGGCCTGCTCGGCGAGCCAGCCCGGGCCCGGGCCGAGGGCGGCCAGCAGCCGGGCCACCTCGGCCGCCGGGGCCGCGAACGGGTGCGCGGTGGCGGCCACCGCGGCGCCGGCCGGACGGTGCAGCCGGGCCGCCGTGTAGGCGCGGGCATCCTCGGCCCAGAGCGCCAGCCGCCCGTCGGCCCGCCAGAGCGCGTGCAGGGCGTACATGGACGGGGCCTCCCGGGAACGGCAGCAGGGTTTCACCCTAACCGGGGCGCGTAGCGGACAGGATCTGACCTAGTTCCCGCCTACCTTCGGTCGTACCGGAGCGGGGGTGACCCGCCTGACGAAAAGGTGATCGACATGGTGGTCCTGGTGGCGGCGGAGAGCAGTGAGCGCGAGGGTCTACTGGCCTTCCTTGAGGCGCACCGGGGCGCGGTGCGCCGCTCGGTGCACGGCCTCACCGAGGAGCAGGCGCGGGCCACCCCGAGCGCGAGCAGCCTGTCGCTGGGCGGCCTGCTCAAGCACGTGACCACCTGCGAGCAGCACTGGATCGAGAGCATCCTGACGGGCCGTGAACTGCCGCAGCAGCCCTGGGAGGACCAGCACCGGCTGCTGGACGGCGAGTCCGTGGCCGGCTGGCTGAAGCAGTACGAGGCGGTGGCCGCCGAGACCGAACGGGTGATCCGTGCGCTGCCCGACCTGGAGGTGGACGCGGCGCTGCCGGAGGCGCCCTGGTTCCCGCCGAACAGCCGGCGGACGGCCCGCTGGATCCTCACCCACCTGTGCACCGAGGTGGCCCGGCACGCCGGACACGCCGACATCATCCGGGAGAGCCTGGACGGCAGCACCGCCCTGGCACTGGTTGCGGCGGTCGAGCGGGACCGGGCCTGAAGTTCCGGCGCCTTGGTTGAACATTGAACGAAACGGGGCTATGGTGGTGGCACGCCAACAAGTTGAAGCCTAAACAAATGGCTTCCGACCCGAGGAGAAGCCATGGGCATCTTCAACCGCACCAGCAAGGCCGCCACCACCAGCACCGCCGTCGCCGAGGCCCCGGCCGGGCCCGACCTGGCGCACCTGACCGGTGACTACACGATCGACGCCTCGCACAGCCGGATCGGCTTCGCGGTCCGGCACGCGATGGTGACCAACGTGCGCGGCCAGTTCGCCGAGCACGACGGCCTGCTCCACCTGGACGGCAGCCGGCCGGAGAACTCCACCGCCGCGCTGACCATCAAGGTCGCCAGCATCGACACCGGCAACACCCAGCGCGACGAGCACCTGCGCACCGGCGACTTCTTCGAGGCGGAGACCTTCCCGGAGATCACTTTCCGCTCCACCTCGGCCGAGCGGCTCGACGGCGACTCGTACCGGATGACCGGTGACCTCACCATCAAGGGCACCACCGGCGAGGTGGTCCTCGACCTGGAGTACACCGGCAGCGCGACGGACGTCTACGGCGCCCAGCGGGTCGGCTTCGAGGGCAGCACCACGGTCGACCGGACCGCCTGGGGCCTGTCCTACAACGCCGCGCTGGAGACCGGCGGCGTGCTGATCGGCGAGAAGGTCAAGCTCAGCTTCGACATCTCGGCCGTCAAGAGCGTCTGAGCCGCCCTCAGCGCTCCAGCAGCGCGGCATCCTCGGCGGGCAGCCAGCTCACCGGCGGACGCCGCAACCACCCCTCGCGCGAGCCGAGTTCGGCCACCGCCTCGCGCAACGCGGTGAATCCCGGATGACGAAGCTCCGGGCGGTGCACCAGGCTCACCAGACTGAGCGGCACCGGATCGACCAGCGGACGGGTGACGGCCCCGGGTATCCCGGGGCCGCCGGTCGTGGTCAGCATCGCCTCACCGTGCCGGGCCAGATAGTGCCCGACCTCCTCCACCCCGACCGGCGGACTGTGCGGGGCCGCCGCGAGCAGACCGTGCGCGGCCAGCAGCTGCCGCCCGAGCGCGGTCCACTCGGTGGTCGCCGGATTCCCCGCACAGATGTCCACCGGGTGCCCGGCCAGCGCGCTCAGCGGCACCTCGGACAGCGCCGCCAGCCGATGGCCGAGCGGCAGGAAGACCGCCATCGCCTCGAACCGGACCGGCAGCTGGGCGAGTTCCGACCGCAGACCGGCCGACAGCCCGGCGAACCTCCCGAACGAGACGTCCAGCCGATGGCCCGTCAGCTCCACCGCCGCCGCGGTCAGCCCGCCGTGGAACCGGGCCAGCAGCTCCAGCTCGGGCCGCGCCGCCCGGGCCGCCGCGAGCAGCCGGACGGCGGTCAGGTCGTCCCCGGTCACGTCGTTGTTCAGGTCCACCAACAGCGGCCGGTGACCGGACTGTTCGGCCAGCAGCTCGTCGTGCAGGGCCAGCAGCCGCCGGACCTTCGGCAGCAGCCGCTCCCCCTCCGGCGTAAGCCGCACGCTGCGGGTGCTCCGGTCGAACAGCCGCAGCCCGAGTGCCAGCTCCAGCGCCCGGACGTCCCGGCTGAGCGCCTGCTGCGCCACGTGCAGCCGCTCGGCGGCCCGCCCGAAGTGCAGGGTCTCGGCGGTCGCGGCGAAGCCGCGCAGCAGACGCGGGTGCAGGTCACGAGGCATCCCCGCACCCTAGACCACCGCATTGACACCGCAGCTGTGTCAATCGGGCCGAACAGGTGTTGGACCGGCCCGGACCGCGGCCGGAAGGCTGGGCGCACACCCCGCGCCCACCCCAGGAGTTCCGTGTTCGCCTCGTACCGCCGCCTGTTCGCCGCTCCCGGCACGCTCGCCTTCACGCTGACCGGGCTGTTCGCCCGGCTGTCCTTCGCGATGACCGGGGTCAGCACGGTGGTGCTGATCGCCACCCGCCGCGACTCGTACGCGCTGGCCGGGGCGGTCTCGGCCACCGGCGTGCTCGCGGTCGCCTTCGCCCTGCCGCTGAGCGGGCGCCTGGTGGACCGGCACGGGCAGGCCAGGGTCTCGTTCGCGGGCGTGCTGCTGGCGGTCTGGCCGATGGCCGGGCTGCTGCTCTGCACGCACTTCGGCGCACCCGCCTGGACGCTCTTCGTCTGCTGCGCCGCCTCCTCGGTGATCCCCAACCTGGGCGGCATGGCCCGGGCCCGCTGGGCCCACCTGTACCGGGACGACCCGGCGGCCCGGCACGCGGCCAACTCCCTGGAACAGGCGCTGGACGAGCTCTGCTACATGGGCGGTCCGGTGCTCGCCATGCTGCTCTGCACCTCGCTCTTCCCGGAGGCCGGGCTGCTGGTCGGCGGAGTGCTGGGCTGCGGCGGCCTGCTGCTGTTCGCCGCCCAGCGGCGGACCGAACCGCCGGTGCAGCCACCGGCGGCCGTCCCCGCCCGGGGCGCACTGCGGCACGGCGGGCTGCGGGTGCTGGTGCTGGTGTTCGCCGCGACCGGGGTGGTGTTCGGCTCGACGGAGGTCAGCACCATCGCGTACGCCGACTCGCTCGGCCAGAAGCCGCTGGCCGGTGGGCTGTTGGCGCTGGTGGCGGCCGGGTCCGGTGTCTCCGGTCTGGCCTTCGGACTGGTCCGGAGCCGGATCGGCGGCGCGGGGCGGCTGCTGCTCGGGGTGGCGGCGATGACCGTCCTGCTGCTGCTCCCGCTGGCCGCCGGGGTCTCCGGGGCCGGGCTCGCGGTGCTCGGCCCAGCGTTGTTCGTGGCCGGGTCGGGCACCGCACCGACCATGGTGGCCGGTATGACCATGGTTCAGGAGCTGCTGCCCGCGCGGCAGTTGAACGAGGCCATGGGCGTCGCCGTGGCGGGCATCCTGATCGGGATCTCCACCGGGGCGGCGGTCGGCGGGATGCTCGCCGAGCGGGCCGCGCCGGGCACCGGCTTCCTGCTGCCGGCCGGAGCCGCCGGACTGGCCCTGCTGACCGCGCTGGCCGGCCGCCACCGGCTGGGCGCCCCGTCGGGACCGGAGCTCAGCACGTCGGCGGCGTGACCGGGAAGCTGTACTCGTACTCGGGCAGCCGGTGCCCGCCGGGGAACCAGCCGATCCGGTCGCCGGTGCGCACCCCGCCCGCCCGCTGGTAGAACGCGATCGCCCGGGTGTTGGCCTGCAGCACCTCCAGGTAGAGGGTGCGGTCCGGGACGTGTGCCCGGCCGACGGCCAGCAGCCGGGCCCCGATCCCGCCGCCGGTCAGGCCGGGGCGGACGTGCAGGTTGTCCAGCAGCACCCGGCCGTCCGGCTGCGGGACCAGGTAGGCGAAGCCGTCCAGCTCTCCCGCGCGCTCGGCGAGCAGCAGCAGCGGGGTATTCGCGGGCTCCCCGTAGTCCACGCCCAGCCGCAGCTCCCAGAGCTCGCGGCGCTCCTCGGCCAGACCGTCACCGAGCGCCTCGGCCGGCACCAGCCCGGTGTACGCGGACAGCCAGCTCGCGCTGTGCAGGGCGGCGACCGCCGGGGCGTCGGCGGCGGTACCTGGTCGGATCTCGTGCGGCATGCCACCGAGCCTGTCACATCGGCCCGCCAAGGTAGGCTCCACAGGCGTGGAGCAGCCCAAGGACGTCACCGGCCCGGTACCGGCCCCGAGCGAGCCCGGCAACGCCGAACTGCCGGGCGGTCGGGCCAGGCCGAAGACCGACAAGAGCGAGCAGACCCGGGCCCTGATCCTGGACACCGCGATGCGGTTGTTCAAGGAGCGCGGGTACGACAAGACCACCATGCGGGCGATCGCCGCCGAGGCCGGGGTCTCGGTCGGCAACGCCTACTACTACTTCGAGTCGAAGGAATTCCTGATCCAGGGTTTCTACGACCTGATGACGCACGATCACGCCCGGGAAGCCCGGGAGCGGATGGCCGGGCACACCGACTTCGCGGACCGGCTGGAGATCGCCCTGGTCTCCTGGCTCGACTGCGCGGCGGAGTACCACACCTTCGCCTCGCAGTTCTTCCGGACCGCCGCCGACCCGAACAGCTCGCTCAGCCCGTTCTCCAACGACTCGCACCCGGCCCGGGCCACGGCGGTCGAGCTGTTCCGCGAGGTGCTGGCCGGCTCCGACCTGAGCAGCAAGCTGGACGCCGAGTTGGTCGAGCTGCTGCCCGACCTGCTCTGGCTGCACCTGATGGTGGTCGTCCTGTACTGGGTCTTCGACCGCACCCCGGACACCGAGCGGACCCGCGAGTTCGTCCGCCGCTCCACCCCGATGGCGGCCCGGATCCTGACCCTCTCCCGCTACCGGGTGTTCCGCCCGATCGTCCGGGACGCCAAGGGGCTGATCCAGGACTTCATCCTGCCGACCATCGGCCGGACGAAGTCCTGACCCGACGGAGGGTCAGAAGCCGTCCGGGTTCCAGGCCCGGAGCGGGGTGCGCAGCAGCAGGTCGGCCCGGGCCGCCGCGCCGGGGAGCAGCTCGGTGACCAGGCCGCCCGCGACCAGCCGGGGCAGCGTCTCGGCACCGAGGTAGAGGCTGCCCAACTGGCTCGCGCCGAGCGCCAGGTCGGCCGGGTCCTCGGTCCGGACGCAGCGGCCGGTGCCGTCCGGGGCCACCTCCAGCGCCCAGCGGCCCTCGGTCCAGCCGTACCGGTCGGTGACCTCCAGGACCGTCCGGCCCGGTGCGCCGTACCGACGGGCAGCGAAGGCGGCGGGCACGTCCAGCACCCGGAGCCAGGTGAAGTCGGAGCACTCCGGGCCCGGCTTGGCCGCCCGCGGGTCGTTCAGCCAGAGCGGCAGCGGGTCGTCCGGGGCGAGGTTCGTGATCTCGACGGTGCGGACCCAGTCCACCGAGAAGGCCAGCCGCCAGAGCGCCACCGCGGTCGGAGTGTCCAGCGCGACGAAGTCGGCCACGGTGAGCGTGCAGTCCGGGGTCGGGCCGTCCCACTTGTCGTCCAGGCGGTAGACGATCAGACCGGTCACGGTGCCGCTCGCGTCCCGGTGCACAGCGGCGAACGGCTCCTTCCACTCGAAGCCCGGCAGCGTCGCCTCCCCGGTGGCCAGCCGCCACCAGTACGGCTTGCGGGCGATCGCGCCGGGCTGGGTCCGCCGCCAGCGCTCGTGCAGGTCCGGGCCGAGTTCGCGGAGCTCGGCCATGGTGACGAAGTCCACCCGGCCGCCCGGGCTCTCCGGCAGCTCGGCGCGCAGGCCGCCGGCCTCCTTGACGGCGATCCGCAGACCGGCGTTGACGGTGGCGGGCCCGAAGCCGAACCGGCCGTAGATGTTGTACTCGGCGGCGATCAGGATCGCCACCGGGCAGCCCCGCCGGTGCGCGTCCGCCAGGTCGGTGGTCATCATCCGGCTGAGCAGGCCCCGGCGGCGGTGGGTGGAGGTGACCGTCACCCCGGTGATCGCGTCGGCCCGGACGGTGCCACCGCCCGGCACGGTCAGCTCGGTGTCGAAGCTGCGGAAGGTGCCCACGCAGCGGGTCGGGTCGAACGGGTCGAAGGCGCCCTGGAAGCGGTTCGGCTCGAACTGGAGCCGGCGGAACTCGAACCCGTCGGCGACGTGCGGGCGCAGGAACCCACGTGCCACCGCCAGACCCCAGGCCGGGAGCTCGTCCTCCGTGATGTACCGGATGTCCGTGGTGTCGGATCGCGCGTTGCCCATCCGGTCACCGTACGACGCGGCGTCAGAAGCGGCATCCGGTTTTCTCGGCGCCCCCTTCACCTTCCGTCATCTCATATATGAGATATCGTCTGCCCCATGAGCGACGACTACCTCCAGCGCATCGGCGGTCTCATCCGCACCGCCCGCGAGCACAAGGGCAAGACCCAGGGCCAGCTCGCGGCGGCCCTGGGCACCAGCCAGAGCGCGGTCAACCGGATGGAGAAGGGCCAGCAGAACCTCACGCTGGAGATGGTCGCCCGGATCGGCGAGGCGCTGGACAGCGAGATCGTCTCGCTGGGCTACGCCGGCCCGATGCACCTGCGGGTCGACGGCGGGCGGCAGTTGAGCGGCGCGATCGACGTCCGCACCAGCAAGAACGCCGGGGTCGCACTGCTCTGCGCCTCGCTGCTGACCACCGGCCGCACCACGCTGCGCCAGGTGGCCCGGATCGAGGAGGTCTACCGGATCCTCGAGGTGCTCGCCTCGATCGGCGTGAAGGCCCGCTGGACCAACGACGGCCGCGACCTCGAACTGACCCCGCCCGCCCGGCTCGACCTGGACTCGATGGACGAGGCCGCCGCCAAGCGGACCCGCAGCGTGCTGATGCTGCTCGGGCCGCTGATGCACCGGGCCGAGCAGTTCAGGATCCCGTACGCGGGCGGCTGCGACCTGGGCACCCGGACGGTGCAGCCGCACCTGGCCTCGCTGCGGCAGTTCGGCCTGGAGGTGGCGGCCACCGACGGGAGCTACCACGCCCGGGTCGAGGCCGGGGTCTCGCCGGGGCGGCCGATCGTGCTGACCGAGCGCGGGGACACCGTGACCGAGAACGCGCTGATGGCCGCCGCCCGGCACGACGGCGTGACGGTGATCCGCAACGCCAGCCCGAACTACATGGTCCAGGACCTGTGCTTCTTCCTGGAGCAGCTCGGGGTCAGGATCGAGGGCATCGGCACCACCACGCTCACCGTGCACGGCCTGGCCGATATCACCTGTGACGTGGACTACGCCCCGGCCGAGGACCCGGTCGAGGCGATGAGCCTGCTCGCGGCCGCCGTGGTGACCTCCTCCGAGCTGACCATCCGTCGGGTGCCGATCGAGTTCCTGGAGATCGAGCTCGCGGTGCTGGAGGGGATGGGCCTGGACCACGACCGCACCCCCGAGTACCCGGCCCGCAACGGCCGCACCCGGCTGGTCGACCTGACGGTCCGTCCGTCCAAGCTGACCGCGCCGGTCGACCGGATCCACCCGATGCCGTTCCCCGGCATCAACATCGACAACGTCCCGTTCTTCGCCGTGATCGCCGCCGCCGCCCACGGCACCACACAGATCAACGACTGGGTCTACGACAACCGCGCCATCTACCTGACCGACCTCACCCGCCTCGGCGCGGCCGTCACGCTGCTCGACCCGCACCGCGTCATGGTCCAGGGCCCGACCCGCTGGCGCGCCGCCGAGACCGTCTGCCCGCCGGCCCTGCGCCCGGCCGTGGTCATGCTGCTCGCCATGCTCGCCGCCGAGGGCACCTCGGTGCTGCGCAACGTCTACGTGATCAACCGCGGCTACGAGGACCTGGCGGAGCGCCTCAACTCGATCGGCGCGGCCATCGAGACCTTCCGGGACATCTGACGGGAGCAGGCCGCCGATTTGCGACGTTCCCCCCACCCGGGGCGTAAACGGAAGATCGTGCACATGACTGACTATTCATCAATTCCCGTTCAGCAATAATTAATTGAGCGAGTACCCCCCTCGTGGAAGACTCCGCATCGGCGATCGCGGAACAGCCGCGCCCGCCTACTTCGGTGTTCTTGGGGGAAGATCATGAAGACATTCCTGTCCACCGCCCGACCGCTCGGCCGGGTGGTCGCCGGCTTCGGTCTGGCTCTCACCCTGGCAGTCGGCACCACCGCGCTGACCGCCGGCGCCGCACACGCCCAGAGTGTCGGCTCGGGGTCGCTCAGCTTCAACGGCGACCCCGGCGACTACATCAGCCAGGGTCAGCAGCACGACTACTCCACCTCGGCGAAGGACCGGCTCACGGTCTACTCCAACGAGGACCGGAGCGCCGTCAGCGTCTCGGTCAACGGCTACCAGGGCAACTGGTGGAGCCTGGACCTGGCGGCACCCACCGGGGAGCAGCTGCACACCGGCACCTACACCGGGGCCACCCGGGCCCCGTTCAAGGGTGCCGGGCCCGGCCTGGAGATCAGCGGTGACGGCCGCGGCTGCAACACGCTGACCGGCTCCTTCACCGTCAGCAACCTCGTCTTCGGCCCGCACGGCTACCTGCAGACCCTCGACGCCAGCTACGAGCAGCACTGCGAGGGCGGCGCCGAGGCCCTGCGCGGCGAGGTGCACATCACCAACCCGGTCGCGCCGGCCGAGCTCAACCTCGGCCTGGGCATCGCGGTCCAGGGCACCGCCAGCTCGCTGAACGGCAAGGCCACCGTGCACGGCACGGTGACCTGCAACAAGCCCGTCCAGGTCGCCGTCGCCGGACTGGTCACCCAGGTGAAGAACCGGGTGCTGATCCGGGGCTCCTACGCCACCTCGGTGGGCTGCACCCCGGGCGCACCGGTGGCCTGGAGCGCGACCGCCGACCCGACCGGGACCACCCCGTTCCAGCGTGGCAAGGTCGAGGTCACCGCGCAGGCCACCACCACCGACCCCGACTACGGGGTGAACGTCACCGCGAGCCAGACCACCGCGGTCGACCTGAGCAGGACCGGCAAGTAACGCCCTCGGGGGGCAGCTGAGCAGGCCGGACCGGTCCAACCGGTCCGGCCTGCTCGCCGTGCGGCGCCGGGCCGGGGGCAGGAGCGGGGTCAGGGGCGGCCGTAGAAGTCCGGGCGGCCCATGATCCAGAGGCTGGCCTGCTTGATCGCCATGCCCGGGCGGGGGGCCTCGATCATCTGGTCGTCGCCGATGTAGAGGGCGACGTGGTGGATGTCCCGGGCGCGGCCGGTGTCGGTCCAGAAGACCAGGTCGCCCGGGCGGAGCTGGGCGTAGCCGACCGGGGTGGACTCGGCGTACTGGTCGGCGGCGAAGTGGGTCAGGTTCTTGCCCGCGCGGCGCCAGGCCATCATGGTCAGCCCGGAGCAGTCGTAGCCGGCCGGGCCCTCGCCGCCCCAGATGTAGGGCAGGCCGATCTTGGAGCGGGCGAAGGCGATGGCGGCCTCCGCACCGCCGGCCGACCAGGGGGACTCGGCCACCGAGTCGGCGGACGGACGGGCCGCGGCCGCGGCGGCAGCGGCCTCGGTGGCCGCCGCGGCCGCGGCGGCGGACCGGGCGGCCTCCTCCGCGCGGGCGGCGGCGAGCGCCTCCAGGGCCTCCCGGCGCTGCCGCTCCAGGTCCAGGGTGGTGTTGCGGGCGGCGGCCAGAGCGGTGAGCAACTGCTCCCGGCGGGTGGTGATCTCGGCGACCTGGGTCTGCTGGGCGGCCAGCCTGGCCTCGGCCTGCTCCTTGGCCAGCCGGACGGCGGCGGCCGCCGAGACCGCCTCGGCCTCGGCCGCCCCGGCCGCCTCGGCGGTGCGGGCGGCCTCGGCGGCGGTGGTCGTGGCGGTGTCCAGGATGTCCTTGGTCCGGGCGCCGACCATGCCGATGGCGGCGGCCTGGGCACCGATCGCCCGGGGCCCGTCGGCCCCCAGCAGGGCGTCCAGCGCGGAGAGTTGGGCGCTGGCACCCTGCCGGTAGGTCTCGGCGGCCAGTTCGGCGGCCCGGTCGGCGGCGACCACCCGGGCCTGCGCCGCGACCGCCGCCAGCGCTCCGGTCCGGCTCGCCTCGGCCCGGGCCCGGGCAAGCCGGGCCTGCGCGCCGTTGTAGGACTCGACGGCCTGCTCGGCCTCCCGGCCGGCCCGCTCCAGGTCGGTCTGGGCGGCGGTCAGCCGGGCCTCGATCGCGGCGGTGTCGGCGGCCCTGGCGGTCTCCTCGGCCTGGGCGGCGGCGATGTCGTCGGTGCTGGGGTACGGGTCGTCGGCCGGGGCGGCGATGCCGGGCGCTGCGGGTGCCGCGCCCGCGACGGGCAGCAGGCCGAACAGGCCGGAGAGGGTGAGCAGGAGGGTCGGGAGGATTCTGCGAGCCACGGGGTGCCCCTCTCGCGACGGCTGACGGTGGATCAAATATCCCATCAAGTGATAAATCGGTCACTCGTGGTCATAGTTTCAGACCTGACGGTGGCTCAGCGCCAGGCCCACGCGGCCGGGCGGGTGAGATGTCGGATTGTCTGCCCCGTTCGGGCAGCGGCGCCCGGCGCACTCCACCCGCCGGCCCGAGCGCCCCGGCCGGACCGACCGTCAGTGCGGGCGCCTGGCCGCCGGGTGCGGCACCCGGGGAGCCGCGGTCCGCAGGCGCCGGTACGGGGCGTGCGGCTCGGGCCCGGCCGGTGCGGCGGGCCGGACGGCGTACGTCCGGGCCCGGCCGGCCCGGACCGTCCGGCGGCGGGCCACCGACGGGGCGGTCCGCTCGGGCGCGGCGGGGCCCGGGACGGTCGACTTGGCCCGGCGATCGGCCAGCCGGGCGGAGCGGCGGGCCAGCGCCCTGGCCTCGTGGGCGTCCAGGTGCGCGGTGGCCCGGGCCGCCATCCGCTCGGCGACCCGGTGGGTGGCGGTGTGGTGGGCGGGCACCTTGTCGGGGGCGCCCGCGATCAGGTCGAAGAGCCAGGTCCGCGCGCGGTCCGCGCGGGCGTGCAGCAGCCGTTCACGCCGGACCGCCCGCGCCCTGCGCCGGGGCCGGTTGGCGTACCGCCACCGCGCCCAGGGACTGGTCGGCCGGGCCAGCCGGACCGCGCCGATCCAGGACAGGCCGGGCACCATGATGCCGAGCAGCCCGGTCCACACCTTGCCCTTGAACAGCGCGACGATCGAGACCGCGGCGTTCACGCTGATCACCGCGACCAGGCCCCACCTGGTGTCCTGCCCGGGCACCACCCCGAGCGGCACGTACCCGGTCAGCAGCAGCCCGGTGAACAGGATGCCGAAGATCACCGCGTCCACCGACTTCCGGCCCTGCGCGCTCCAGTACACGTCGTCCAGGTGCAGGATCAGCGCGAACTCGTCCAGCACCAGACCGCAGCCGATGCCGAAGCTGAACCCGAACCAGTCGCTCCACGGGGCCGCACCGTTGGTGGCGAACACCCCGATCCCGCCGAGCAGCAGGAAGCCCAGGCCGAACACCATGTGGTGGATGTGCAGACCGCCGGGGGTGATGTTGCCCGGCCACCAGCGCACGTTGGCCCGGATCATCCGGACGCTGACCCGGATCAGCACGAAGGACAGGATGAAGCCCGCCAGCAGCAGGAACAGCGGCTGTTTGTGCGCGGCCACGATGTGGGTCCGGTAGCCGTCCAGCAGGGCCTCGATCATGCTTCGTACCTTCGTTCCGTCCTGACCCCGGGTCAGTGACCGGAGTCAGAAACCGCGGGTCCGCTTGGCCGCCCGGCGCGGCACCAACAGGTAGGGGGCGAGCCGTTCACCGGCCGTACCGAGGCCCCGGGTGCCCGGCAGGTCGCTGGGCATCTTCAGGAAGAGACGCGCGATCTCCCCTCCGAGGTTGACCCCGACCGCGAGGGCCAGCGCCAGCGCGGCGGCCCGGCCGACCTGCACCACGCCGCCGACCGGATTGTTCTGGGTGAAGGCCAGCATCCCGAGGTAGATCGCCGAACCGGGCATCAGCGGCCCGAGCGCGGCGGTCACGTACGGCAGCGCGGAGGTCGCCTGGTAACGGGCGATCAGCTGGCCGAACAGACCGACCAGGCCGGCCGCCAGCCCGGTGGCGACGATCGGCGAGACCTGCGCGTTGTAGGCCAGCACCCCGTACGTGGACCAGCCGATGCCGCTGTTCAGGGTGACCAGCGGCAGGATCCTGCGGTCGGTCTGCAGCAGCATCGCGAAGGCCGCGGTGAGCACCATCGCCGCCACCAGCTGCACCGGTGGGTGGCTGATCCCGATCAGGCTCTCGCTCGGATTCAGGTTCGGATCGAGCTTGGAGCCCGCGTAGAGCACCAGCATCACGCCGATCACGATGCCCGCGACCAGGTAGAGCACCTCCAGCAGGCGGGCGGCGGCGGTGATGTAGAAGCCCGTCAGACCGTCCTGCACGGCGGCCACAAGGGCCCGGCCCGGCAGCAGCGCGAACAGCCCACCGGTGATCACCACCGAACCGCGCAGGCCGAGGTGGTTGAGCGACAGCACGATGCCGGAGACCGCGGCGGGCATCGCCGCCAGCACGAACTGGTAGAACTCCGGCAGCCCGCGCCGGGCGATCAGCGAGGCCAGCCGGTCACCGAGTATCGCCGCCACGAAGGCGTTGGCGAAGACCAGCCAGGCCTTGGCGTCCAGTTTGCCGCCGACCAGGAAGGTGGCCGCCCCGGCCAGCAGCCCGGTGGCCAGCGCGAGCAGCCAGCCCGGGTACGGGTGCCGGTTGCGGCGGATCGCGGCGAGCCGCCGGTAGGCGTCGTTCACCGTCAGCCGTTCGGCGGTGATGTCGGCGACCAGCAGGTAGACGGCGGCCAGCCGGGTGTAGTCGGAGGTCCGGCGGCGGACCACCCGGTCGGCGGTGACCGGGGGTTCGACCAGCGACGGCTGGTAGGAGATGCCGATCAGCGTGAAGGTGACCTGCGGCTCGCAGTGGTCGAGTCCGAAGGCGTGTGCGATGCCGAGCATCGCCGCCTCGACGTCCTCGGCGGCCTCGCCGCTGGCCAGCAGCAGTTCGCCGATCCGCAGCGTCAGGTCGAGCACCCGCGGCACGTTCCGCTTCACCGCGGACTCGGGCTTCTGCTCCCGCTGGGTCCGCTCGTAGGCAGGCCGCTCGGCCATCGGCGTGCGCAGCAGGGTGCGCATCCGGTCCGGCCAGGGGGCCTCGCCGGGCGCGCCCTGACGGAGCATCGGGACCGCGATCCCGGTCGGCGGGCTGAAGCCGACCGCCTTCCAGACCTCGGGGGTCAGGGTGTCCTCGGGGTTCCAGGCCGGCTCGGCCGACTCCACCGGGCCGAGCAGGCCCTCGGTCTGCTGCGGCGCCGGAGCCAGCGGGATGACGGTCTGCTGCTCGACCGGGGGCGCGGCCGAGCCGAGCAGGCCCTCGGTCGGCGGAGCCTCGCTCGGGAGCAGCTGCTTTCTCGGCACCGGCCTGGGCGGCCTGCCGCCCCTGACCTTCTTGCCGCCCCCGGGTCGGCCCCGGCCCCGCTTCGGCACTGCCGCTCCTCCGCCGCCCCGGTCCGCATGGTGATGGTCGGTCCCACCTTGCCTGATCGGAGGGCCGGATGCACAACAGCCTGGGGTCGGCCCGGCAAACCCTGGGGTCAGGCCGCCCGCTGCGCGGCCCGACGGGCCCGGAGGAGTTCGACCACGACCGGGATCACCGACACCAGCACGATCGCGATCAGGATCGCCTCGATGTTGTCCCGGACGAACGGGATCTGACCGAGGAAGTACCCGAGCACGGTGACCCCGGCGCCCCAGAGCACGCCGCCGACCACGTTGTAGACCACGAAGGTCCGGTAGTTCATCCGGCTCACGCCCGCCACGATCGGGGTGAAGGTCCGGACGATCGGCACGAACCTGGCCAGCACGATCGCCTTCGGCCCGTGCCGGTCGAAGAAGGCGGCGGCCTTCTCCACGTTCTCCTGCTGGAACAGCCGCGAGTCCGGCCGGCGGAACAGGCCCGGGCCGACCTTCCGCCCGAACAGGTACCCGACCTGGTCGCCGGCCACCGCGGCCAGCACGATCAGCGCGCAGACCAGCCAGAGCGGCTGGGGCAGGAAGCTGCCGTCCGCCACCAGCAGCCCGGCGGTGAACAGCAGTGAGTCGCCCGGCAGGAAGAAGCCGATCAACAGGCCCGACTCGGCGAACACGATGGCCAGGATGCCGACCAGTCCGAAGGTGGAGATCAGCGTGGTCGGGTCGAGCCAGGACGGGCCGAGGGCGAGGCTGGTCACGGGCAGGGGCTCCTCAGGGCGGCAGCTTAGGCAAAGAAACAGTAAAGCATTGGCCAAGTAAGCGGTGCGTGAGGGTCGGGATTACCGTCAATCCGGACATACTGTCCGACTATGACCAGCAGCGAAGCCGAGGAGAGCCTCGGCACCGTGATCGTGGCCGGCCTCTGCAACCTGGGGATCGCGGTCGCCAAGGCGGTCGCCGGGGTGGTCAGCGGCTCCAGCGCGATGCTCTCCGAGGCGGCGCACTCCTTCGCCGACACGGTCACCGAACTGCTGCTGTACGCCTCGATCAAACGCGGCGCCCGGCCCGCCGACGACGCGCACCCCTTCGGCCACGGCCGGGAGCGCTACCTCTGGGCCCTGCTCGCCTCGGTCGCCACCTTCGTCGGCGGCGCGGTCTTCTCGGTCAACGACGGCATCCACACCCTGGTGGACGGCGAGGAGCTGGGCAGCCCGACCCTCTCCTACCTGGTGCTCGCGGTCGCCTTCGTCCTGGAGGGCATCTCCCTGCGGCGGGCGGTCCGCCAGGTCCGATCCGAATCCGCCCGGCTCGGCACCGGCACCCGGCAGTACCTGCGGCACACCCCCGACACCGCCGTGAAGGCGGTCTTCCTGGAGGACTCGGCCGCCCTGATCGGCCTGCTGCTCGCCTTCGGCGGCCTGCTCGGCGCCCAGCTCTCCGGCTCCGCCGTCTGGGACGGCGTCGCCTCCCTGCTGATCGGCGCCCTGCTGGCCTGGGTCGCGTACGTGCTCGGCCGGGACAACTCCTCCCTGCTGATCGGCCGCTCCCTCCCGCAGTCGTTCGAGGACCGGATCGAGCAGACCCTCCGTCAACAGCCGCACGTGGACGCCGTCCTGGACCTGATCACCATCCTGCACGGCCCCAAGGAGGTCCTGGTCGCCGCCAAGGTCGACTTCTCCGACATCGCCACCGCCGCCCAGGTCGAACGCGCCTGCGACAGCGCCGAACAGGCCGTCCGCACCGCCTTCCCGGCCGTCACCCGCATCTACCTCGACCCCACCCCGAGCCCGCCCGCCTAGCCAAGGCAGTTCGGAGGAGTCAGGGGCTCGGGGCTCTGCTGTTGTGCGGCTCCGCCGCGCGGGCGACGC